>JAJFLD010000113.1 GCA_021772875.1 Ghiorsea sp.
ACACCAAGAGCTGCATCCAAGCCTTGAAGCCCTGCATAAATATGTGGTACCAAGCCCGACATCGCTCCAGCTTTAATCAGAGCTTCTCCTAAACGTTTATTGAAGCAACCTTTAGGAATGCGTGTAATCAAATCTTCAAATGACGTAAACGCACCATTGTTTTTACGCTCTTGCACAATCGCCCGAATAGCAGCCTCACCTACCCCTTTGATAGCACCCAAACCAAAGATGATTCCCTTGTCACCTTTAGGGACAAACTCCCAATCTGAATCATTGATATGCGGTGCAAGTATCTCCAATTCCATGGCTTTACAATCGGCCACCAAACCCGCCACTTTTTCATCTGAACCCATGTCGCAAGACAAGGTTGCCGCCATGAATGATTGGGGATAATGAGCCTTTAAATATGCAGTTTGATAACAAATCAGACCATAGGCCGCAGAATGCGACTTATTAAAACCATAACCTGCAAACTTCTCCATCAAATCAAAAATTTGTTCGGCCTTACCCGCGTCGTGTCCGTTCTCTTCAGCACCTTTCATAAATATTTCGCGCTGTTTCTGCATCTCTTCAGGTTTCTTTTTACCCATGGCTCGGCGCAACATATCGGCTTGACCTAGGGTGTAGCCCGCAAGCTCCTGCGCGATTTTCATCACCTGCTCTTGATACAGAATAACCCCATTGGTTTCCTTCAAAATGGGCACCAACTGTGGCAAAGCATACTGGATATCTTGGCGACCATGTTTACACTCAATATAAGTATCCACCATGCCCGACTCCAAAGGTCCTGGGCGATAAAGCGCAACCAAAGCAATCACATCTTCAAAACAATCTGGACGAAGTTTGGTAAGCAGCTCACGCATACCTTGCGATTCCACTTGGAAAACAGCTGCAGTTTGTCCACTTTGCAGCAAAGTAAAACTTGCTTTGTCATCCATAGGAATAACATTGATATCAAAATCAAGCTTGGCTGTTTCCCGCACCAAACGACAAGCTAAATCAACAACTGTTAAGGTTTTTAAGCCTAGAAAATCGAATTTGATTAACCCTGTTTTTTCCGCACTGCCCATATCCCATTGCACCACAGGGCTTTGATGTGCATTTTCACCACCTTTAGGGTCGCGGTTCAAAGGCGCAGTCTCGGCCAACGCCCAACGCCCAATAATCACCCCAGCTGCATGTTTGCCGATATTACGATTCATGCCTTCCAAGGAAAGAGCCAAATCAAACAAGGTTTGCACCTCATTATCCTCTTCACACATACTGACAAGCTTAGGCTCTTGCCCCAAGGCCTTTTCAAGCGTGATACCCAAATCCGAAGAAATAAGCTTGGCAATAGTGTTGATTTTACTCAACTCCATGCCAAGCACGCGCCCCACATCACGAATCACTGCTTTGGCTTTCATGGCACCATAAGTGATAATCTGCGCAACTTTATCCGCACCATATTTTTTCGTGACATATTCAATCACTTCTATCCGGCGATCTCGACAGAAATCAATATCGAAATCGGGCATAGAAATACGCTCTGGATTCAAAAACCTTTCAAAAAGAAGTCCGTATTTAATGGGATCTAAGTCGGTGACTTCTAAAACATAAGCAACCAAAGACCCAGCTCCAGAACCACGCCCTGGCCCCACAGGTATACCTTGTTTTTTTCCCCAAATAATAAAGTCAGATACAATAAGGAAATAACCTGGGAACCCCATTTGAATGATAATATCCAGCTCAAAATTTAAGCGCGCATCATAAATTTTTCTATCTGCATCGGGTGTGCCTTGCAGGATAGCAGCCCAACGTTTGTCTAACCCTTGCTCCGACAAGGTGCGAATATATTGATTCAAATCTGAACCATCTGGGGTTTCAAAATCTGGCAGCTGATAATTACCAAATTCCAGCTCAACATTACAAGACTGGGCTATGACCATGGTGTTTTCCAAAGCTTCAGGCACATCTTCAAACAATTGATTCATTTCAACCGAAGATTTCAGATGTCGCGCATCACTTAAACCATTCAAATCATCTTTGTCCAAAGTCGCATTATCTCGCAATGCAGATAACACTTTGAAAGCTTGTTTATCATCTTCTTTGAGAAAGTGGGTATTGTTACTGGCCACAAGATGAATGTTTGTATCATGAGCAAGTGCAATCACTGCCTGATTCAGGCTTTCCTGATTTTTATAATTTAAGCGCTGTAGCTCCAGAAAAAAGCTGTCTGGCCCAAAGATGCCCTGATATTCTAAAGCCAATGCTTTTGCTTCTTCTTCATTACCTTTGCGTAAAGCCCGCTCAACATCACCACCCCATCCAGAGGATAAAGCAATCAAACCTTCGCTATATGTGCGCAGCAATTGTTTGTCGATACGCGGCTCATAATAATAACCTTCAAGCGAAGCAATCGATACCAACTTAATCAAATTGTGCCAGCCAACATTATTGCGCGCTAGCAATACAATCGTTGGAAAATCAGGTCGCCTAGGCCCCTCGCTCACTCTCTCTTGATAGTTATCACAAAGGTTGAACTCACAGCCCAAAATGGGTTTTATGCCCCGACTCATCGCTTGTGAATAAAATTCAATGGCACCAAAAAGGTTGCCATAATCTGTCAAAGCCACTGCTGGCTGCTCCAGTGCTGCAACCAAATCCAACATTTTTTTGACTTTGGCCGTGCTTCGTTGCATCGAATAATCCGAATGCGTGTGCAGGTGAACAAAAGGGGAAGCGTAAGATTGCGAAGATTCAACAGATGACATGGTGCAAGCCTAGCCGACTTTTTTCAAAGCGTTAAGCATATTGTTTTTACAACAATCCAGACCAAAGACTTCTCATTCTTGTCCTTCTAAGTACATAAGCATTTGACCACACTTTGATGTGGGTTGCCGTCAACCATACACATTGAACATTGCCATATGCAACACGAATAAAAATACTTGCCGCGCAATTTATGTGTTGAAACCGACTCATCGGTCTGCTACGTTGCGCAGCGCTTACATATTCACCAACGGAGTCACATGAACACTGAACAACACTCAGATGCAACGCGCCAAAAGATTTTAAACGTTGCCGCCGATGAAATTCATTTGCATGGCTTTCAAGCCTGTAGCACCAGTGAAATCATTAAAAAAGCAGGCATATCTAAAGGCGCACTGTATCACCACTTTACCAATAAATTAGAGTTGGGTTATGCCGTGTTTGATGAAGTATTTGCACCGAAATTGATTGGTCTATGGAAACCTGTGTTGGAGGGCAACAACCCCATCCAAGACATGAGTCAATTGTTTCAAGAGATTCTTAGCTGGACGGATTGTAAAATGCTCACCAAAGGCTGCCCCTTAAATAATTTAGCACAAGAAATGTCACCCATTGATGAAGGCTTTCGTCTGCGCATAGGGAAAATATTCGATGCCTGGGAACTAAGTTTAACAAAGGCTTTGATACGCGGACAAGCCGCAGGCACCGTTAAACAAGAAGTAAACCCCAAGCGGGCAGCTCTTTTTATCATGGCATCCATTGAAGGAGCGCAAGGCTTAGCAAAAAACTCACAAGATACAAAAGTTTTTTCTGAGGGCATTTATGGACTCATCGACTATTTAAAAATGTTGGAAGCAACGTAAAAAAATACATTGTTTGAACACGAGGAGGGTGGAATGAAAAAGAAAACAGAATGGGCAAGGTCTTACTCAGAATGGGTAGTTCGCTGGCGTTGGCCAGTGATTCTCATAACAATCTTATTAACCTTAGCTGCTGCAAGTGGTGGGCGTTTTTTAGCTTTTAACACCGATTATCGCGTATTTTTTAGCGCCGATAATCCGCAGCTCATGGCTTTTGAAGAAATCCAAGAAACCTATACCAAAATTGATAATATTCAGTTTGTAGTCGAAGCCTTACATGGCGATACTATGAGCCCTGATGTGATGAGTGCGGTAGAGGAATTGACGAAAAAGTCATGGTTATTACCCTTTGCCTTACGTGTTGATTCGGTTTCCAATTTCCAACATACCACTGCGTTGCAAGATGATTTGATTGTTGCAGACTTGGTTGAAGGTGCAGAAGGTTTAACGGCTAAACAACTCGAACAAGTGCGTAAAATTGCACAACATGAACCTGCACTAAAAACCCTTATGCTTTCAAGTGATAGCGCAGTCACGGCTGTGAATGTCACCTTCCAAATGCCTGAAAAAGCCATGGATGAAGTGCCTACAGCGGCCGCTGCTGCGCGCAAACTCGCCAGCGACATTGAAGCAGATTATCCCGTTAAAGTTCGCCTCAATGGCATGGTGATGATGAACAATGCCTTCATGGAATCAAGCATGCATGATATGGGCACGCTTGTGCCTGCGATGTACCTCATCATCATCATTATGATGTTGGTATTGGTGCGTTCCATCAGCGCTACTTTTGCTACGGTGTTGGTTTTGGCTTTTTCAGTGCTGACAGGTATGGGATTAGCAGGCTGGTTTGGCATTAAACTCACCCCCCCTTCGTCTGCGGCAACAACAATTATCATGACCTTGGCCGTTGCTGATTCAATTCATCTTATTGTGAGCATGCTTGCGGGTATGCGCAAAGGACTTGAAAAACGTCTGGCTGTGATTGAAGCCTTGCGCATCAACTTTATGCCTATCTTCCTCACCAGTGTTACCACGGCGATTGGTTTCTTATCCATGAATGCAAGTGACTCTCCACCATTCCATGATTTGGGTAATATCACTGCCATGGGTGTGATGGCTGCATTTGTATTTTCAGTCACTTTCTTGCCCGCCATGTTAACGGTCTTGCCCGTTCGTGCTAAAGTAGGAGATACTTATTTCAGCAAATGGATGGACGCTTTTTCTGATTTGGTTATCCGACGTCAACGTATGGTTATGGTGGGTGCAGTCGTGATGTCTGTGGTGGTTTTGTCTATGATTCCTCGCAATGATCTCAACGAAGACTTTGTGAAGTATTTCGACAAAAGCACGACCTTTCGTGCTGATGTTGATTTTACATCCAACCACCTGACGGGTCTTTATCAATTGCAATATTCACTACCTGCTGGTGAAAGCAATGGTGTGAGTGATCCTCAATTTCTGGCGAATGCCAAAGCCTTTGTCGATTGGTTGCGAGCTCAACCTGAAGTGGAACATGTCAACTCTATCACCGACACATTCCAACGCTTAAACATGAGCCTACACGGCGATGATCCAGCTTGGTACAAACTACCTGAAGAACGTGATATGGCAGCCCAGTATTTATTATTGTATGAATTATCTCTACCTTATGGTTTGGATATGAATAATCAGCTTAATATTGATAAATCTTCCACTCAAATTATTGCCACGTTGAAAAACATGACAACACGAGAGTTGCGTGATGTGACCATTCGCGGTGAAAATTGGTTGGCTAAAAACACCCCTGATATGTTATCTACAGGTGTTGGTCCGGGTATTATGTTTGCTTATATCAGTGAGCGTAATATCAAAAGTATGCTAGGCGGCACACTGATTGCGTTGGTATTAATTTCAGTATTAATCACCCTTGCTTTGCGCAGCTTTAAAATTGGTATGATTAGTCTTTTACCCAACTTACTACCTGCCGGACTCGCTTTTGGTGTATGGGGTCTTATCGTAGGCGAAGTGAATATGGCAGCAGCCATGGTAACAGGCATGTCGCTCGGTATTGTGGTGGATGATTCTATTCATTTCTTAAGCAAATACCTGCGCGCGCGCCGTGAAAATGGCATGTCGTCTGAAGCAGCCGTGCGTTATGCATTTTCTAGTGTTGGTATCGCAATCATTGTAACTTCGGTTGTTCTGGTAGCTGGGTTTATGGTTTTAGCACAATCAACCTTTGCCATGAATTCAGAAATGGCTTTGCTGACATCTATTGCTATTGCAATGGCTTTACTTGCCGACTTCCTCTTGCTTCCCGTATTACTGATG
>JAJFLD010000114.1 GCA_021772875.1 Ghiorsea sp.
GATTGGGATACAAATGCACTTGGTGCATTAGCAGGTGAAGAAGAAGATGCCTTATCGCTCTCTGAAAATGGGCAAGATCAATCGTCAGATGACGATGGAACTGGTATCGAACTTGAAGAATTGGATTTCGATGGACTTGATACTGATGCTGATAAAAATGAGACAGGTGAAGTAGACCTTGAAGCGTCTTTGGGTGATGTTGAAGATATTGGTCTTGAATCTTTGGACATGGGTTTTGATTTACCTGATTTGGGCGAAATGAGTTTAGATGAAGATGCCACCGATGATAAAGCAGATGTGGACAATGCAATTGGCACAGATGAAGTGGATCTTGAAGCATCTTTGAATGGTGTTGAAGACCTTGGTCTTGAATCTTTAGATATGGGCTTTGATCCACTTGCTTCAGCAGAGATAGGCATGGATGCTGTTGATGAAAATGATGGCAATGATGGCAATGGTGGCAATGGTGGCAATGGTGGCAATGGTGAGGCAGCAGAAGCGAACGAACATGAAACTGCACTTGAAACATCCATTGATGGTTTAGAGGGTTTTGATCTTGCTGATCTGGATATGGATTTTGACATGCCAGAAACGGGTGAAGAAGAGGCTATTCCTGCAAGTTCAAATACAATACCTGAAGCTATGCCATCTAAATATAGTCTTGAAGCGTCTGAAATAGAAATGTTTGCTGAGCTGGACAATGATCTTGCAGATTTAGAGTTGAATGAAGAAAGCATGATTTCTCACGTCAATGAACTTGGAAGTAGTCTTGATACCGATGGTGCTTTAGATATTGAAGAGTTAAATCTTGATGATATTGATGTGAGCCAAGGTTTAGCCGAAGAAGAAAGTGAGCTTGATGCCACATTTGTTATCAACCCACCCCACAAGGCAGAAACAGCACAGCTTGACGACGAAGAGCAAAGTCATTTTTCAAGCATTGATGATGCAATGGAAGATACATCATCAACCGTGGATCCAGATAAGGACCCTATGATTGATGCTTTTAGTGCCACAGCTGAACTTGATTCAATTGAGCGTCTGAATGATGAAGAAAGTGATCCTATGCTTGAAACATATGGTGCATCACAAGAATTAAACGACTTGATGCAAGGTCTTGATGGTTTGCTGGATGATGAGGACAAAACTAAAAAATAATTAAGCCAGTGATTGTCCGTTGTGTTTTTATTATTTCAGTATTGATATGGGTTGTAGTTTCAGTAGAGCTGCAAACAATGGTTTATTTTTTATGCTGTAGTTTAGTGGTGTTGTACCTTCAAGGTATGCCATGGATGGCCTTTATCAAAATATTCCGTCTACTGCTTTGGTTATTTGTTCCTATTTTGCTATTTCATGGTTTGTTTACCCCAGGGTTGTATGTTCAATCACCCATTGCGCTACCCTTAACTATTGAAGGGCTAAGCCGTGGTTTGTATTTATCTTTGCATATCGCGTTGATATTTTTTGCCGCGATGCTGCTATACCGAAGCTTAACCATGGCAGAGTGGTATAGTTGCTTAAATAGGCTGCCAAAGGCAAATGTTTTACAGCCCTATTTTCTTTTAATACCCCAACTTCGAAAACGTTTATATGCTATTTTGTCGGAACAAAAACAATCGTGGCGAGTTCTGGAGCAAAGGTGGCTACACTTGCCCGATATGCTTGTATTGAGCATTCAAGATATGCTGCATGCAGGTGAAGAAGAGGCTGAAGCATTGTGGTACAACTGGGACACACGGCTGGCAAGTATGCATGCAGAACCAATCGTTTTGTGGGCGGTTAAGGATATAGGTTATGCTGTTTTGTTGTTATTGGGCTGGGGATTCCTATGGATGAATTGATCTTACCCAGATTACGCGTGGTTATGGTGCTTGAGTTTGATGGCGCAGCTTTTCATGGCTGGCAACGGCAGGATAATGCTTTTACCGTGCAAGAGGCATTGGAAGATGCCCTGCAAAAGATTGAGGGTAAAAACGCATCACCTCACTTTGCTGCAGCAGGGCGTACTGACACAGGCGTACACGCTACGCATATGTTGGTTCATGCAGATGTGTTGCAATCTATGTGGCAGAAGTCTGCTCAGGCCTATGTAAAGGGTTTGAACTTTCATCTTCGCGATAGTGGAGTGCTTGTGCATGGTGTGAAAGCAGTGTCTGATGATTTCCATGCCCGTTTTGATTGTTTTGAGCGGCACTACCAATACAAAATTTGGAACCGCTCGGTGAGTTCTGTGTTGCATAAAAAACAAGCTTGGTGGGTAGTTCAACCCTTAGATATTAACGCGATGAATCAAGCCGCTGAAATGATGTTAGGTAATCATGATTTTACAACATTTCGCGCTTCTGGTTGCCAAGCTAAGTCCGCAATCCGCAATCTTAAAACTTTAGAAGTAAGTCAAGATGGACATGGTGTTGTTGTGGATGTGCATGCCGATGCATTTTTGTATCACATGGTGCGCAATCTTGTGGGTACTTTGGTTGCCGTTGGCATAGGCAGATGGCAGCCTGAATACATGTTTGAACTTTTATTGGCCAAAAACAGGTGTATTGCAGCCCAAACAGCACCTGCCCATGGTCTTTATTTTACCGATGCTTTGTACCCTGATTTTTCAGCACAAGATATTTCAGGTTTGGTCGGTTGATTGTGCTGTTCGGTTTAAGATGAAAGTTATTGTCATTGGTGCAGGCATTGTTGGCCTGCTTACAGCTTGCCGTTTGAAGCAACAAGGTGCTGATGTTGTGGTTTTAGAAAAAGGTTGGATGGGACAAGAGTCTTCTTGGGCAGGTGCGGGCATTTTGTTCCCTATTCATCCGTGGTTGTACCCTGATGATTATAGTGCACTGGTTCATGCCAGCTTGAGCTTGTATCCCGCATTACAGCGTGAGCTGACATCTGAAACGGGCTGGGACATTCAGCGCATTCAAAATGGATTGCTTATCCCATGTTTTGAAGATGATAACACTCATCATCAACAAGCAGCCTTGGCTTGGTCGGAAAAATTTAAGTGGCAAGTCGAGCAACTAAACCCATCCCAAGCTTTGGCCATAGAGCCTAATTTATCAAGCAAACTCAACCAAGCCTTACGTTGGCCAGATGTTTGTCAGGTGAGAAACCCCAAGCTTTTAAAGGCTGTATTTGCCTATTTAAACAAGCTTGGCGTGGAAGTGGTTGAAAATAGTGAGGTGGGTTCACTATGCGAAGATAATACAGGCTCAGTTACGGGTGTTGTCACAGTACATGGCAAGCGCTTTGACAGTGATGCTGTGTTGCTGGCTGCAGGAAGTTGGAGCCATGAGCTGGCCGAGCAAAGTGGATTTTCGTTGCCTGTGCGGCCTGTGAAAGGCCAAATTATTTTACTAAAAACAGAGCCTGGCACATTAAAACATATCATAAAACATGATGATGCTTATTTTGTGCCGCGCCAAGATGGGCGCATTTTGGTAGGCGCAAGTATGGAAGATGTTGGTTTTGAGCGAGGTAATACCGTATCCATTCTACATCAGCTTCTCGGAGCAACTTTAAAACTGGTGCCGGGTTTAGAACATGCTGAAATTGAGCAGCAATGGATGGGTTTCCGCCCAGGTAGTCCTGATGGCATGCCTTTTCTAGGGCCAGTGGCTGCAAAAGCTGGTTTGTGGGTAGCTACAGGGCATTATCGTAATGGCGTAGCCCTTGCGCCGATTACGGCAAATGTGATGGCAGATTGGATCATGGGCCACAAACCAAGCCTTGATATGGCAGCTTTTTCACCAGAACGTAAACTGATAGAGAGCAGTCTAGTAGGTTATCCAAACCTTTAAACACGCTAAAGCTTGCCGTTATTAGATTTGGTAGCATAATTTTGACCAAGTTTTAAAAGAGATTGAGGATTATTCATGCCACATTACCAAGGAATCATAGACCGTTACCGCGCATTTTTGCCGATTGCCAAGGATGATTCGATTATCACCCTTTATGAAGGCAACACGCCGCTGCATGAGTCGCACAACTTGCGTAATGCTATCAATCCTGAGCTTAATATTTTCCTTAAATTTGAAGGTTTGAATCCGACTGGTTCGTTTAAAGATCGTGGTATGACCATGGCTGTGACCCAAGCTTACAATGCTGGTAGCCGCAAGATTATCTGCGCTTCAACGGGCAATACTTCTGCTTCGGCTGCGGCTTATGCAGCCAACTGCGGCATGGAAGCGTATGTTTTGATTCCAGATGGTAAAATTGCATTGGGCAAAATGAGTCAGGGTATGCGTTATGGTGCAAAAGTGATTCAAATCAAAGGTAACTTTGATGATGCTTTGCAAATTGTGCGTGATATTTCGGCTGATGGTTCGATTTCATTGGTGAACTCTGTGAATCCTTATCGCATTGAAGGGCAGAAAACAGGGGCTTTTGAAATTATTGATGAGCTTGGTTTTGCGCCAGATTTTCATGCGCTTCCTGTGGGTAATGCAGGCAATATCACGGCATATTGGAAAGGTTATAAAGAATACCACGAACATCGCATTTCTAAAACATTGCCTAAAATGCTTGGTTTTCAAGCAGATGGTGCGGCACCTATCGTATATGGTGCACCTGTAGAAAACCCTGAAACTATCGCCACTGCGATTCGCATTGGTAAACCAGCATCTTGGAAACAAGCCGAAGCTGCGCGTGATGAGTCTGGTGGGCGCATTGATGCGGTTACTGATGATGAAATCTTACAAGCCTACGATATGTTGGCACACCTTGAAGGCGTGTTTTGTGAACCTGCATCAGCAGCTTCGGTTGCTGGTGTCATCAAACTTAACAAAGCTGGTTATTTCCAACCTGGTCAAAGCATTGTTTGTACACTTACAGGTAACGGCCTTAAAGACCCTGATACAGCGATGAAAGGCATTGAAACGCCTATCACCATTGATGCAACTGAAGATGCGGTGCGTAGAGTTTTAGAAGGATAAATCTAACCTGAATGGTTTAAGGTTTCTATAGGGGGGAGGGATATGAAAAAGATTTCTGAAATTGCTTTCTCTATTCTTGGCATTTACTTAATTGTTAAAGCTATTTCTTCACATGCTGGTTCATTTTCTATGATGTCATATGACTCTGGATTACTCGAATATTTATATGTATACGTTCCTTCAATGATTTTGTTTTTTTCAGGTATGTTATGTTTAGTATATCGTACGATATTAAGTGAGTGGATTCTAAGAGGGGAAGACGTAAGTCTACCTGACAATGTTGATATAGATAAAATTGAACGTGTTATCTTGAGCATAATCGGGCTAATTGTTGTGTTTGATACACTTCCTTATTTTGCGATATCTGTTAATCATTTTCTGATTTCACAAGAATATGAACAGGTTGGAACGTTAGATGTTCCATTGAGGAGTT
>JAJFLD010000115.1 GCA_021772875.1 Ghiorsea sp.
ATGCCTGGTGATAACATCGCTATGGATGTTACATTGATTACACCAATCGCAATGGATAAAGAGCTTAGGTTCGCTATCCGCGAAGGTGGACGTACAGTTGGCGCTGGCGTTGTAACTGATATTAATAAGTAATTAGGTAAATTGGTGGAAGGCGGCTGCAGAGAAATCTGTCGTCGCTTTTTGCCGTTATTAGAGGTAAGTAAAAATGCGTGATTTATTATCGTTGGTTTGTGAAGACTGTAAGCGTCGTAATTATACGACTGATAAAAACAAACGTACGATGACTGAAAAATTGTCGTTGAAGAAATATTGTAATTCTTGTCGTAAGCACACTACTCATAAAGAGGGTAAGGTTTAAGTCGAAGTTAAGATAGGCGAGTAGCTCAATTGGTAGAGTACCGGTCTCCAAAACCGGGTGCTGTGGGTTCGAGTCCCTCCTCGCCTGCCACTTGTCGAAGGGAAGTTGGGTCAAAGTTTGTGATAGTAGGGGTTGAATAAGATGAGTCGTATCGCCGATGCACAAAAATTTGTTCGTGAAGTTCAAGTTGAAGCTAAAAAAGTTGTTTGGCCTGAAAAGAAGGAAACAGTGCAAGCTACTTTGATGGTGTTTGTGATGGTGATTATCATTTCCGCATTTTTGTATGGGGTTGATTCGCTTCTCAGCTGGCTTGTTCAGAAGGTGATATAAATGTCAAAGCAATGGTATGTTGTTCAAGCACACTCAAACTGTGAAGATAAAGTCCAAGCCTCATTAACTGAAAATATTGAGCGTGCAGGGCTAGGCGATTTTTTTGGTGAAATCATGGTGCCACGCGAGGAAGTTGTTGAGCTTCGTGATGGGCAAAAAGTGGTTAGTCGGCGCAAGTTTTTTCCAGGTTATGTTTTGGTTGAGATGGAGTTGAATGACGAGACTTGGCATATTGTGAAGTCCACGCAAAAAGTAAGTGGCTTCTTGGGTGCAGCAGGCAAGCCTCGCGCGATGCCGCAATCTGAAGTTGATCGTTTGGTGCATCAGATTGAAGAGGGTGTTGAGCGTCCTAAACCTAAGGTCTTGTTTGATGTTGGCGAAGCTGTGCGTGTTACAGATGGTCCGTTTGCTTCATTTAATGGTTTGGTTGAAGAAGTGGATGAGGATGCAGGTAAATTGAAGGTGAGTGTTTCTATCTTTGGTCGGCCTACACCAGTTGAGCTTGAGTATTTTCAAGTAGAAAAAGCTTAAATTTTTTTGCCTGACATGGATGTCAGGTTTTACCGCGAAGCGGGAGTAGTCTTGTTTATAAAGAGCTACGTATAAAGATGAATAGGCAGGAGCCTTGAAGTCGGTTGGAGAAAGATAATGGCTAAAGTATTAGAGAAGCTCGTGAAGCTTCAAGTTCCTGCAGGTAAAGCAAACCCTGCCCCGCCAGTTGGTCCTGCATTGGGTCAGGCTGGTTTGAATATCATGGAGTTCTGTAAAGCATTTAATGCAAGAACTGCTGAGCAAGAAGTTGGCATGCCACTTCCTGTGGTGATTTCAGTTTATAAAGACAAATCATTTGATTTTGAGATTAAAACACCACCGGCTTCATTTTTGCTCATGAGAGCAGCAAAAATTGAAAAAGGCAGCGGTGAGCCGAATAAAAAGAAAGTTGGCACTGTAACAGAAGCGCAATTGCGTGAAATTGCTGAGGCTAAGATGATTGATTTGAACTGCTATGACGTAGAAGCGGGAGCAAAAATCATTGCAGGTACAGCGCGTTCTATGGGCCTAGAGGTCAAGGGATAAGTCATGGCAAAGTTAACGAAACGAATGAAAGAATCGCGTAATGGCGTTCCAGAACAAAAGGTAAGTGTTGAAGTTGCATTGGAAGCTGTGTTGGCACAGCCCAAAGCAAAGTTTGATGAATCTGTAGATGTTGCAATCAAATTGGGCGTAGACCCTAGGCATGCGGATCAAATGGTTCGTGGCTCTATTTCATTGCCAAATGGCACAGGTAAAGTGGCACGTGTAGCTGTGTTCGCTAAAGGCCCTAAGGCTGATGAAGCATTGGCAGCTGGTGCTGATGTTGTAGGCGCGGATGATTTGGTTGAAAAAATTCAAGCTGGCTTCATGGACTTCGACCGTGTTGTAGCAACACCTGACATGATGGCACAAGTGGGTCGTTTAGGCCGTGTACTTGGTCCTCGTGGTTTGATGCCAAACCCTAAACTGGGCACAGTGACTATGGATGTTACCAAAGCTGTGACTGCAATTAAATCAGGACAAATTGAAGTGCGTGTTGATAAAGCGGGTGTGATTCATGCACCAGTTGGTCGCCGTTCTTTTGACGTTGCCAAGCTTAATGAAAACGTCCAGTACCTTATTTCTGAGTTGAATCGTATGAAACCTGCATCGGCTAAAGGCCGTTATATGCAAAGTTTTGTGGTTTCAGCAACCATGGGTGCTTCTGTTCGTGTGGACTTAGGTACGCTGTAAAAAAATCATCCTTAGACTCGCTTTTTTGGGTGTGAGTGTAAGGTGTACAAGTTAATCGCTAAATGTGATTAAAGAACGATCCGTCCCAGACTACAGGTGTATCTTCGGATACTTAATCTTTGAAAGCCAGTACAGATGGAGTGATAGCTCACTTGCGCGGGTCAAAAATAAGCAAGGAGGAAGAAGTGAATCTAAAAAGTAAACAAGAAATTGTTGACGAACTTCATGCTGCTTGGTCTGAATCTAACTCTGCTGTTGTTGCACAATACAGTGGTTTAAATGTTGCTGCTATGAGTGACCTTCGTGGTCGCTTGCAAAAAGCGGGTGTTTCTTTACGTATTGTAAAAAACACTTTGGCTAGACGCGCAGCACAAGATACAGACTTACAAGCTGCTGAAGAACATTTCACCGGTCCTGTTGCAATTGCATATGGTACAGACCCAGTGGGTATGGCCAAAGCAGTTTCTGACTTTGCCAAATTGAATAAAGCTCTAGAAATTAGAGGTGGTGTTCTTGATGGTAAAGCAATTGACGCAGCAGGCATCAATGCATTGGCAAGCTTGCCATCGCGTGAAGTATTATTGTCTAAGATGTTGGGCAGTATGCAAGCACCGATCAGTGGGTTCGTACGTACATTGAACGAAATTCCGGCATCGTTTGTGCGCACTTTGGCAGCTATACGCGACCAAAAAGCTGCATAAACACGTTTGACCCGTATTTATTATAATTAAAAAAACGCAAGAGGAAGAATTAAAATGGCTATTACAAAAGATGATTTAATCACAGCAATCGAAACAATGACAGTACTTGAACTCTCTGAGTTGGTATCTGCATTGGAAGAGAAATTCGGCGTATCTGCTGCTGCACCTGTTGCAGTTGCTGGTGTTGCTGCAGCTGCTGGCGGCGACGCTGCTGAAGAACAAACTGAGTTCAACGTAGTGTTGGTTTCAGCTGGCGAGAAGAAAATTCAAGTGATCAAAGCTGTTCGTGAAGCAACTGGTCTTGGCTTGAAAGAAGCTAAAGCTGTAGTTGATGGTGCACCTGCACCAGTGAAAGAAGGCGTTTCTAAAGACGAAGCTGATGCTTTGAAAGCAAAACTTGAAGAAGCTGGCGCAACTGTAGAGCTTAAGTAATAAACGCATTGGCGCGCAACTTTGGTTGACGCATAATGTAAGGCTGATCCCTTAGCAGTTTTCTGCTAAGGGCTTGGTCTTTTTCGCGTTTTTAAGTTTGAGATAAAAGTAACATAAGATTTATAGAAATATTTGAGGTCAAACATGGGCAAGCAAGCTATTGTTAAACGTATTCGCAAAAATTTTGGCAAGATTGATTCTGTTACAAAAATGCCAAATATGTTGCAATTACAACTGAGTTCATACACTGAATTTGTAGGTGTGGGCTCTGGCTCCACAGACATTGAAGGCTCACGTTTAGCATCAGTGTTTGGCTCGGTATTTCCTATCCGTGACTATTCCGGAGGAGCAGAACTTCACTTTGAAGGGCTCGAATATATGGCGCCGCGTTACGATCTTGAAGAATGTATTCGACGTGACCTGACTTTTGCTTTGCCAGTTAAAGTTAAGCTTAGGCTTAAAGTATTTGAGCAAGATGGTAGTAAAGGTAAAAAGCGTAAGCTTAAAGAAGTACGTGATCAAACTGTCTATATGGGTGAAATTCCATTGATGACAGATCATGGTTCTTTTGTCATCAATGGCACAGAGCGCGCTATTGTTTCACAAATGCATAGATCTCCAGGTGTGTTTTTTGACCATGATCGTGGTAAAACCCATGCCTCTGGCAAGCTATTGTTTAAATCACGTGTTATCCCTTACCGTGGTTCATGGCTTGATTTTGAATTTGATTCTAAAGATAAATTGTATTTCCGTATTGATTTGCGCCGTAAAATGCCAGCGGGCATTATGCTTAAAGCTTTGGGCTTGAGCACGCAAGACATCCTTGATCAGTTTTATAAACGCCGTACTTACAAAATTGTAAAAGATGGTTATCAAGTTAAATTTGATGCTGAATTGTTTTTAGGTAGTCGCGCTGTACGCGACATAGAAATTGCTGGAAAACGCATTGTTGCTGAAGGCAAAAAGATCAACAAAGTTGCTATCAAAAAACTCACAGAAGCTGGTGTTGAGTGGTTGGACGTGCCTACAGAAAACCTGTTGGGTGAGGTGATTGCCCAACCTGTGATGTTGGCTGGCGATGAAATGTTGCTTGATGTGAATCATGAAGTGGCTGAAGAGTCTTTAGAGGCATTACATACTGCCGGCATTAAAGAATTTGAGTGTTTGTTTGTGGATGCTTTCCATCGTGGCCCTTGGTTAGCAGATACTTTGCGCATGGACATGGTGCAATCCAAAGAAGAAGCACAAGTTGAAATCTATCGCATGATGCGCCCTGGTGAGCCACCAACAGTTGAAACTGCCAAAGCATTATTCGAATCCATGTTCTTTGACAAATCACGTTATGATTTATCACGTGTTGGTCGTATGAAGCTTAATAGCCGTCTAAATATCTCAGATGCCGCTGTACCTTTGGATCAAGGCACATTACGTGTTGAAGATATTTTATTATCAGTAGATACACTTTTGAAATTGCGTGATGGCATTGGCGAAGTGGATGATATCGATCACTTGGGTAACCGTAGGTTACGTTCTGTTGGTGAGCTTCTTGAAAACCAAATTCGTATTGGTTTGATTCGCATGGAACGTGCGATTCGTGATCGTTTGAGTACGGCTGAAATCATGGAAATGATGCCTTCTGACTTGGTAAACTCTAAGCCGTTGATTGCATCTGTGCGTGAGTTTTTCGGCTCTTCACAATTATCACAATTCATGGACCAAACAAATCCACTATCAGAAGTCACGCACAAACGTCGTTTATCGGCACTTGGCCCTGGTGGTTTATCACGAGATCGTGCTGGTTTTGAAGTGCGTGACGTACATCCAACCCATTATGGTCGCTTATGCCCGATTGAAACACCTGAGGGACCAAACATTGGTTTGATTAACTCATTGTCTTCTTTTGCCAAAGTGAATGATTTTGGTTTTATTGAAACACCTTATCGTAAAGTTGTAGAAGGGCGCGTAACCCGTGATGTTGTTTATCTATCAGCCATTGATGAAGCTGGTCATATCATTGCTCAGGCCAATGCTAAAGTGAACAAAGACGGCGACTTTGAAGCTAATTTTGTGCAGTGCAGACAAGATGGTGAGTTCTTGATGGTTACAGCGCAAGAAATTCATTACATGGATGTATCACCTTCACAAGTAGTATCTGTGTCAGCTGGTTTGATTCCTTTCCTTGAGCACGATGACGCCAACCGCGCTTTGATGGGCTCGAACATGCAGCGTCAAGCTGTGCCTTTGGTGCGTGCTGAAAAACCACTTGTTGGTACAGGTATGGAAGCTGAAGTAGCCCGCGACTCTGGCGTTTCTGCTGTTGCCCGCCGTGGTGGTGTGGTTGAACGTGTAGATAGTTCACGCATCGTGGTACGTGTACACGATGATGAGCAAGTTGAAGGCGAACCGGGTATTGATGTATACCGTTTGTTCAAATACCGCCGTTCAAACCAAAACACCTGTTTTAATCAACGTCCTGTTGTGAAAATGGGCGATGTGATTGAAAAACACGATATTATTGCCGATGGTCCATCGACAGATCGTGGTGAATTGGCCCTTGGTCGTAACGTTCAGGTGGCGATGATGCCATGGCGTGGATACAACTTCGAAGATGCGATTGTGATTTCTGAGAAGTTGGTAAGAGACGATGTTTATACTTCGATTCATATCGAAGAGTTAAACTGTGTTGCGCGTCAAACCAAGTTGGGTGATGAAGAAATCACCAGTGACATTCCAAATGTAAGCGAAGATGCACTGCGCCATTTGGATGAATCAGGCATTGCTTTTGTGGGTGCTGAAGTGAAACCGGGCGATATTTTGGTGGGTAAAATCACGCCAAAAGGTGAAAGCCAGTTGTCGCCTGAAGAGAAACTATTGCGCGCCATTTTTGGTGAGAAAGCATCTGACGTTCGCGATTCATCATTACGTGTAAAACCTGGTGATGAAGGTGTAGTGATTGATGTTCAAGTCTTCACCCGTCGTGGTGATGAGAAAAATGATCGTGCCAAATCCATTGAAGAAGCTTCTGTTGAGCAGCTTTACACAGATAAGGAAGACGAACGACGCACTTTGGAAGAAAATGTACGCTCGCGTTTACAAGTTTTGTTATCAGGTAAAAAAGCCGAAACAGTCAAAGGTTTGAACAAAGGTGATGTGATTCCTGAAAATCACTTGGCTTCATTAAGTGTGAAAGATTTATCCTCACTATCTGTGAATGATGATGAGATTAACACACAAGTAGCTTCGATTTTGAGCAATATGGACACCGAGCGTGAACGTGTAGAAAAACGCTTTGAAGAGAAAGTTGCTAAAGTTCGTGAAGGTTCGGAATTGAAACCTGGCGAATTAACAGTGGTGAAAGTCTTTATTGCAGTGAAACGCAAGCTACAACCTGGCGATAAAATGGCCGGCCGTCATGGTAACAAAGGTGTTATTTCAGTGATTGTGCCTGAAGAAGACATGCCTTATGCCGCAGATGGAACAAGCGTTGATGTATGCTTGAACCCATTGGGTGTACCATCACGGATGAATATTGGTCAGATTTTCGAAGTACATATGGGTCATGCTGCCAAGGAATTAGGACGCCGTTTAGATGAAATGGTTCGTGCTGAAGTGGCGTTGGAAGAGTTGCGCACATTCTTGTTAGAGATTTATGAGGGTGATGATAAAGCAACTGCAACCATTAAGAAAATGGGCGCAAAAGAAGTCAAAGGTCTTGTTGAGACACTCAAAGGTGGGGTGCCGATTGCAACACCAGTGTTTGATGGTGCAAAAGAAGCCGATATTACAAGAATGCTTGATTTGGCAGAAGTAGAGTTGGATGGACAAACGACATTGTATGATGGTTATACAGGTGAAGCGTTTGACCGCCCTGTAACTGTGGGTCAAATGTATATCCTCAAACTGCATCACTTGGTGGATGAGAAAATTCATGCACGTTCTACTGGCCCTTACTCTTTGGTTACACAACAGCCATTGGGTGGTAAAGCACAGTTTGGTGGGCAACGTTTTGGTGAGATGGAAGTATGGGCTTTGGAAGCATATGGCGCAGCTTACACCTTGCAGGAAATGTTAACGGTGAAAGCCGATGACGTACAAGGTCGTACAAAAATGTATGAATCCATTGTGCGCGGTGAAATGTCATTTGAAGCAGGTATTCCTGAATCATTTAACGTGATGGTGAAAGAGATGAACGCTTTGGGCATTGATATGTCCATGGTGAAGAAACCAGCAGAAGGTGAAGGAGAATAAGATGCAAGAATTATTCAAATTATTCCAAAAACCAAGTCGCGTTGAAGATTTTGATGGTCTTCGCGTTGGCCTAGCCAGCCCAGAAAAAATTCGTTCGTGGTCTTATGGCGAAGTGAAGAAGCCAGAAACCATCAACTACCGTACATTCAAACCTGAACGTGATGGTTTGTTTTGCGCAAAAATCTTTGGTCCTATCAAAGATTACGAATGTTTGTGTGGTAAATACAAACGTTTGAAACATCGTGGTGTGGTCTGTGAGAAATGTTCGGTTGAAGTGATTCAATCTAAAGTGCGCCGTGAACGTATGGCGCATATTGAATTGGCGGCACCCGTTGCGCATATCTGGTTCATGAAATCTTTGCCTTCGCGTATTGGTTTGATTCTTGATAAAACACTTAAAGAATTAGAACGCATCCTTTATTTTGAATCTTATGTGGTGCTTGATTCAGGGCTTACCAGCCTTGACCAATATCAGTTGTTATCAGAAGAAGAATACATTGAAGCTTTTGAAGAATATGGTGAAGAATTCCGCGCAGCTATGGGTGGAGAAGCTTTACGTGAGATGTTGAAAAACATCGACCTTGAAGAAGAGCGCCAAAGCCTTAGAGCACAAATTGCAGCGACAAAAGCGGTTACAAAACTAACCAAACTGACCAAACGTCTTCAAACTATTGAAGCCATGATTGGTTCTGGTAACCGTCCTGAGTGGATGATTATGGAAGTGATCCCTGTTCTTCCGCCAGAGATTCGTCCGTTGGTGCCTTTGGATGGTGGTCGTTTTGCCACGTCTGATTTGAATGATTTGTATCGCCGTGTCATCAACCGTAACAACCGTTTGAAGCGTTTGTTGGAGTTGAATGCGCCTGACATCATTACCCGCAATGAAAAACGCATGTTGCAAGAATCTGTGGATGCATTGTTTGATAACGCACGCCGCTCTAAACCTATCGCGGGTAATAATCGTCGTCCTTTGAAATCACTTTCTGATGTGATTAAAGGTAAACAAGGCCGTTTCCGTCAAAACTTATTGGGTAAACGCGTCGATTATTCTGGGCGTTCGGTGATTGTAGTTGGTCCTGAACTCAAATTGCATCAATGTGGTTTACCAAAATTGATGGCTTTGGAACTGTTCAAACCATTTATTTATCATAAGCTTGAAGTGCGTGAATTGGCATCTACAATCAAACAAGCACGTAAACTTGTTGAGCAAGGTATTCCTGAAGTTTGGGATATTTTGGCAGAAGTGATTCACCAGCATCCAGTGATGTTAAACCGTGCACCAACATTGCACAGACTTGGCATCCAAGCCTTCGAACCTATTTTGATTGAAGGTAAAGCTATTCAGTTGCATCCGCTTGTTTGTACTGCATTCAATGCCGATTTCGATGGTGACCAAATGGCTGTACATGTGCCGTTGTCCACCGAAGCACAAATGGAAGCGCGTTCATTGATGATGGCATCCAATAATGTGTTATCGCCAGCCACAGGTAAACCTGTGATTGTCCCAACTCAGGATATGGTACTGGGTATTTATTATTTAACCCGTGAACGTCCATTTGAACCAGGTGAAGGCATGGTATTTGCATCACCTGATGAAGTGATGCGTGCTTATGATAAAGGTGCTGTGCGCATTCATACGCGTATCACATGTCGTATTCGTGGTAAACGCGAAGATACAACCGTGGGTCGTGCTATTGTTTCGACTATTTTGCCAGAAGAGTTGCCATTCTCAAGCGTGAACCGCGTATTGGGCAAAAAGGAAGTAGCTAATCTGATTGAGCAGTGTTTTGTGGTTGCAGGTAATAAGGCCACTGTATTGTTGGCTGACCGTTTGAAACATTTGGGTTATACCTATGCTACACGATCAGGCGCATCATTCATGCTTGGCGATGTGATTATTCCTGATAACAAAGTGTCTATCGTAGATGCAACTGAAAAAGAAGTACAAAATGTACAACAGCAATACCGTGATGGTTTGATCACATCGGGTGAGCGTTACAATAAAGTTATCGATTTATGGACAAACACGACTGAAAAAGTGGCGCGTTCTATGATGGACAACTTGCAAACTGAGCAAGTGACTTCTAAGGATGGCAAGAAAACAGAATCCATGACGACCTTTAACTCTGTGTACATGATGGCAGATTCTGGTGCGCGTGGTTCGGCGCAACAAATTCGTCAGTTGGCGGGTATGCGTGGTTTGATGGCCAAACCAGATGGTTCAATTATTGAAACACCAATTACGGCGAACTTCCGTGAAGGTTTGACAGTATTACAATACTTCATCTCTACCCATGGTGCACGTAAAGGTCTTGCCGATACTGCCTTGAAAACTGCAAACTCTGGTTATCTGACACGTCGTTTGGTGGATGTGGCACAAGACAGCGTTATTCGGGAACAAGATTGTGGTACCGCAACAGGTATTACAATTTCTGACCTCGTTGACGGTGGCGAAGTGATTGAATCTATGTCTGAGCGTGTTTTAGGCCGTGTGTTGTTGGAAGCTGCTACAGATCCTGTATCCGGTGCTGAAATTGCTGCTGCGGGCACGATGATTAATGAAGATTTGGTTGCACAGATTGAAAAATCAGCGATTGAATCCTTGCGGATTCGGTCGGTGTTGACGTGTGAAGCTGAAGAAGGTGTTTGTGCTACATGTTATGGTCGCGATCTTGCACATGGTACACCTGTTGCCATGGGCGAAGCTGTAGGTGTGATTGCAGCGCAATCCATTGGTGAGCCAGGTACACAGCTTACTATGCGTACATTCCACGTGGGTGGTACAGCATCACGTTCAACAGAACAAGCAAGTGTTGAGTCTAAATTCAACGGTACTGCGCAACTCGAAAATGAAATCGTGGTGACTGATACCCAAGGTTCGGAGATCGTAATCAATCGCCATACTGAACTATTGGTGAAGGATAGCAGTGGTAAAGAAGTAGAACGTCATCGCATTCCTTATGGTGCGCGTTTGGTTGTTAAATCAGGCGAAAAAGTCACCAAGGGTAAAGTACTTGTGGAATGGGATCCTTATACTATGCCATTGATTGCTGAAGTGGATGGTAAAGTTTCTTACGTTGATATTGAAGAAGGCAAAAGTATCCGTGAAGAAGTCGATGAAGTAACAGGGTTATCTAGCCGTGTTGTGATTCAAGCTGGTGATGCTGGTTCGGCAGTCTTGCGCCCACAAATGCAGTTGGTTGATCCTAAGAGTGCTGATGATGAACCTATCATCATTGCCCGTACTAATGTTCCTGCTCGTTATTTCTTATCACCTGGCGCGATTATGAATCGTGAGAACGGTGAAGAAGTTCGTGCTGGTGATGTATTGGCACGTATTCCACGCGAAACCTCAAAAACCAAGGATATTACAGGTGGCTTGCCACGTGTTGTTGAATTGTTTGAAGCACGTAAACCAAAGAGCTTGGCATTTATCGCAGCAGCTGATGGTACGATTGTGTTTGGTAAAGATATTCGTGGTAAACGCCGTATTTACGTTGAACCTGATGGTGATGGCGAAGCGATTGAATATCAAATTCCAAAAGGTTCACATATCAATGTACAAGAGGGTGACCGTGTACGTCGTGGTGAGCGTTTGAT
>JAJFLD010000116.1 GCA_021772875.1 Ghiorsea sp.
TATAAGGCTTTCTCATCCACAATACCACCACGTGCACAATTAACCAAAATAGAGCCTTGTTTCATTTTCTTCAAAATATCAGCATTAATCAAATGACGAGTCGCATCCAAAAGCGGCACATGCAGTGTTAGCACGTCCACAAGGCTTGCAAGCTCTACGACTGTGGCAACTTTGTGTACGCCCATAGCCGAAGCCCTTGCATCAGTCAGAAATGGGTCGTAAACATAAACCGACATGTGTAACCCTTTGAGCCTATCACATACAATTGCACCAATATTTCCAGCACCAACCACACCCGCTTTTTTACCCGTAAGCTCCATACCCATAAATGCAGACTTTTCCCATTTGCCTGCTTTGGTTGACGCTGTGGCCTGTGGAATTTGACGTGCTGCGGCTACAATATGTGCTATGGCAAGTTCTGCTGTAGTGATCGTATTTCCAAAGGGAGTGTTCATCACCACAATGCCACGGCGTGAGCAGCTTGGTACATCAATATTATCTACACCAATACCAGCTCGGCCAATTACTTTTACGTGTGCGGCTGCGGCCAAAAGTTCGCTTTTTAAGGCTGTCGTAGAGCGCACAACAATGCCATCGTATTGATCTGCAATACTGATTTGTGCTTTTAAAGATAAATTTGGTTTGTAATCGACTTCGATGCCATGCGATTGAAACACTTCAATGGCACGTGCACTCATTTTATCGGCAATCCAAACCTTAGGGCAAGACATGTATACGATTAAGCCTTGGGGAAACGTTCTGCAAGCACAGCTTGTGCAGCACCCACACCCGCCCCCATTTTCACAGGGTAACCAAATCGATTCAAAGCAATTTCTACAGCGCTCATGATGGTGCACACATCAAAAACATCATAATAACCCAAATGGGCAACACGGATAATTTTGCCTGTCAGGTCATCTTGACCTCCAGCAAAAGTAACACCCATGGTATCACGTAAATATTTCACAAAGGCGCCACCATCAACACTTTCAGGCACAAAAGCACCTGTTGCTGATGTTGCAGGTGCCGTGGACACCAATCTCATACCCAAAGCATCAAAACCAGCACGTGTGGCTTTAGCCAAAAGTGTATGACGGGCATAAAGTTCATCCAAACCTTCTTCCAACATCATCTTCAATACTTCATTCAAACCAATGATAAGTGATACAGCAGGTGTCCACGCCGTGGTATCTTTACCTGCTTTCTGATTTTTACGTTCGGTAAGCAAATCAAAATAAAAGGAGCTACAACCATCTGTGGTTTCAATCATAGCCCATGCTTTTTCAGAAATCGCAATCGTTGCTAACCCTGGCGGCAGCATCAATGCTTTTTGTGAACCTGAAATCACCACGTCCAAACCCCACGCATCCATGGGCATATCAATCACACCCAATGCCGTGATAGCATCAATAACAGTCAGGCAATCAAGGTTTTTAGTGAGTGCTGCGATTTCTTTGATGGGATGTTCTGTGGTCGTCGATGTATCTGAAGCTTGTACAAATACAGCCTTAGCATGGGGATGCGCATCCAATGCCGCTTGAACATCTTTGATGGCAACAGCATTGCCCCAAGCAACCTTAATCTCAACACTGTTTACACCGTGTTTTTTGGCAATATCACCCCAACGCTCACCAAACTTACCACCATTCACAAAAATCATGGTTTCGCCAGGTGCACACAAAGCCATCACTGCCGCTTCCATAGCACCTGAACCAGATGAGGAAAGCATAAGCACATCGCTCTGGGTTTTATGAATGGTTTGAAGCATGGTGCGTGTCTCAGCAAAAATTGCTGAGAATTGAGGGGTGCGGTGATGAATCATAGGTGCTGCCATACGCAGCAATACACGTTCTGGAACAGCCGTAGGGCCAGGTGAAAGTAAGTATTGTTTCATGAGATTGAACTCCAAAGCAGTGAGAAATCAGGTGCAGCCCGCTAAAAACACATCGTTGTAATCAGCCTTGGATTGCGGCGAGAGCCTATAAGCTTGGGCACGTAGGTCAAACGATAAGTTCGATGCATATCATCTAAGACGACATCGTATAAGTTTTCCAGATGTTTAAAACAATGTGTTTTTATGGGCATAGCAGACACTGGGAAGTATTGCTTGCACATCATAAGCAAAACATGAACATACGCCCTTCAACACTTTAAATAAGGGGACATGCTTTGCCAAACCAACACAACACAATCCTTGATCTCATTGGCAACACCCCTTTGGTACGCATCCAACACATCACCAAACATCTGCCTAAAAACATTACTATCTTGGCCAAATTAGAGCGGCACAACCCTGGTGGCTCCGTTAAAGACAGACCCGCTTTATGGATGATTAAAGAAGGCATTCAATCAGGTACCCTAACACCAGAAAAAATTATTTTTGATTCCACATCAGGTAACACAGGTATTGCCCTTGCCATGATTGGTGCAGCGATGGGATATAAGGTGCGTTTGGTTATGCCCGCTAATGTATCGGAAGAACGTAAGCGTATTTGCCAAGCATTTGGCGCTGATTTGGTCTTTTCTGACCCCTTAGAAGGCTCTGATGGTGCTATTTTGATGGCACGTCAATTATATGCGGAAACACCTGAGCGTTATTTTAAGCCCGACCAATACAACAACCCTGCCAACCCGCGCGCCCATGAAGAATCTACAGGACCTGAAATTTGGCGTGATACACAAGGTAGCGTCACACATTTCATTGCCTCTTTGGGCACGTCTGGCACCCTTGTTGGCACAGGCCGTTATCTCAAAGCACAATCAGCTAAGGTTCAAATCATAGCCGCAGAACCTGATTCACCTTTTCATGGTATTGAAGGATTAAAACACATTGAATCCAGCATTGTCCCAGGTGTTTATGATGAACATGTACATGATGCTAAGCTTGGTATCAGTACAGAGCTGGCTTATGCCTTTACGCAACGCTTGGCCAGAGAAGAAGGCATATTATGTGGTCAATCGTGTGGCTGTGCTTTGGCAGCTTCGCTTAAGGTTGCCGAAGATTTAGCTGCTCAGGGTAAAAGTGGCACTATTGTTTGTATTTTCCCTGATGGTGGCGAAAAATATTTAAGTACGCCTGTTTTTGCTGATGGTACTGTTTTTGCAGGGGAAGGTATTTGAAGAAGCGTGCTTAATCTTTTTCCGCGGCTGGATCAAGGGCTAGCATTTGCTCGATAACAACCTCTTCTCTATTCACGCTAACTTCACGCGGTGCCTCAATGCCAATACGAACTTGGCCACCTTTTACAGATAACACCTTAATCTGAATGCTTTCACCAATGGTGATGGTTTCGCCTGCTTTTCGCGTAAGAATTAACATATCAAGTTATATAGCAAATATAAAGCCAAACCACAAGCAAATGGCTTAAGCAGAAAATAACCCTACTCAAGCCAGCCGCGAAAACATGTATATATTGCGTGTCTTAAGTGTTGCTACACCTTAAGCTTTCACAGCTTCAATATAAGCAGACAACACATAATCCTCAACACCACTATCTGGTGCCCAATCGCGGATAAAGGCGCGTGATTCATCTTTAGGTGCAATACGAATGGCTGTAAAACCTGCATTTTTCAACATGGTTTCAATATCATCAATTAATTCTGCGCCAGCCATGCAGCCTGCATGAAGCATAGGATCATTTTTCATAGCTTCTGGCATCACAGCCGTTGCCACCACATCAGAAATGGCCAAGCGCCCACCCACTTTTAAAATACGAAAAGCATCATTAAAAACCTGCTGCTTATTTGGCGAAAGGTTAATGACGCAATTTGAAATAATAATATCTGCTGTATTGTCCGCAATGGGCAAGTGTTCAATTTCGCCCAAACGAAATTCAACCTGACTAAATTGTCCTTTCTCAGCATTTTTTCGTGCTTTGGTAATCATGGTTGGTGTCATGTCGACACCAATCACACGCCCAGTCAAACCTACTTCACGCGCAGATAAAAAAGCATCAAAACCACCGCCGCTTCCCAAATCAACCACCACCTCACCTTCTTGCAATGAAGCTATCGCACGCGGATTACCACAACCCAAACCCATGTCCGCACCATCGGGCACTATCGCCAAATCATCTTCAGAGTAACCAAGGCGCGTTGAAATAAGTGTATTGATAGCGTCATCATCGGAAACACCACAACAGCTAGAAACTTCGCCACAACATGCCCCATCATTACTTGCCTCTGCGACTTTTGCGTAGCTTTCACGCACATTTTGACGCACCTTATCCATCTCTTCTTGCTCAAGCATACTCAATCTCCTCTATCCAATAAAATACAATGCATTACCTAGCTAAGTCGAAACTTTCAGCCAAACATTTCATCTCAATGCGACTCTACATCATTGCAAGCCATACCCCATCATTCCAAACATGGACAAATGCTATCAGCATCTTACACATCATTAATCCAATCGAAGGCTTAAAGCTTTAAATTTGTTATGGTATTGTTTAAGGCAAGAAAGGTATGAGGCTTATAAGCGCTGTCAACCATTACCCCTTCCATTTTTTGTTCATTCCATGCAGGTTACGCTTCATATTATCATAGGCAAGGAGAGCAAACAATTCATGACAACACAACCATGCAGCAGCTTTTTTAAGCCTTCAGCTTTTCTGCTTTATGTACTTTGCTGTGCTTTGTTTATGTTTTCATCATCTACTTTTGCGGCTGTTTCGATTAAAGATGTTCGTATCTGGACAGCACCTGACCATACCCGTTTGGTTTTTGATTTATCGGGCAGCGTGCTTTATGATATTTTTCGCCTACATCAACCAGAACGCATTGTTATTGACATTAAAAAATCCAAAATGAATGCGAAAGTTTCCGAACTTAAAATCCCTGACGCTGTACTTTTATCGTTACGACATGGCAAACAAAAAGGCGGTACCACACGTTTAGTTCTTGATGTGCGCGATGGTGTTTCGCCACGTTCATTTTTACTCAAAAAATCCAACAACAAACCAAACAGATTGGTCGTTGACCTGATTCCCAAACAAGAACAAGCCACTGTGCTCAAACAACCTCAAGCCAAAAACAATCAAAGTGACATCATTATTGCCGTAGATGCAGGTCATGGTGGTGAAGACCCTGGTGCTATTGGTCGCAACAAGCTGCAAGAGAAAAAAGTAACACTTGGTATTGCTATAGAATTAGCCAAATTGATTGATGCCCAACCTGGCATGAAAGCAGTCTTGGTTCGCAACGGTGATTATTTTGTAAAACTTGCCAACCGTGTCAAAAAGGTGCGCGACTCTGGCGCTGATATGATGATAAGCATTCATGCTGATGCCGTGACAACACGCAGTGTCAAAGGTGCGAGTGTTTATACACTTTCTGAATCTGGGGCAACGCCAGACCGTGTGGCGGCGGCTCTTGCTGCCAAAGAAAATGCTTCTGATTTGATTGGTGGCGCAATGGTAGAACAGGAAGTATCTAACCCACTTGTGCGCAATATTTTAGGTGACATGGCAAAACGTGATGGTTTGGACAGCTCTGAAATGTTTGCCAACCTTGTGTTAAATAAACTTAAAGCATCCTTCCCCATCAAATATGAAAAACCCAAACATGCACGTTTTGCTGTGCTTACGGCTCTAGAAATACCAAGCGTACTGGTAGAAGTGGATTATATCTCAAACCCCAAACGCGAAAGTTTACTTAATACCAAAGCACACCAAGAAAAACTGGCCCAAGCCATGTTCCAAGCCAGCCATGATTTTTTCACCCGCATGGGGCTTTTAGAGAAATTAGACCCACTTATTCATACTGTGAACCCTGGCGAGAGTTTATGGAGCATTGCCAAACAATACGGAGTGAGTGTAACGAGTATTCTTGAGCTCAACCGCTTAAAACAAAACGCACTAAGCGTTGGACAACGCTTGCGTATGCCGCAGTCTTAACCATCACCAATAAAGGATTATATGTACCGTCGATTATTAGAGTTTTTATTACCTTACAAAGGTAAGTTGTTCGTTGCTGTGATTTGCATGGTGATTTTGGCCGCATGTACAGCCACGCTTGCTTGGGCATTACAACCCATGCTTGATGAAGTGTTATCAGGAAAAAATAAAACTTACATCTACATGATGCCTATTGGCATTATCATTTTATATCTCATCAAAGGCACGGCTTATTATGGGCAGGCTTCATTGATGGCATATATTGGTCAACGTATCATTTATGATATTCGCAAAAAGATTTACAATCAGCTAACCAGCCAATCCTTAAGCTTTTTCACGCACAGGAAAACTGGCGAATTGCTTGGTCGAATCACCTATGATGTAACATTGCTGCAATCGGCAGTGAGTACAACTGTCACGTCATTGATGCGTGATATCATGTCGATTATTTTCTTGCTCGGCGTTATTTTTTATCAAGATTGGTTGTTGGCATTGTTTGCTTTGATTGTGTTTCCTATCATGGTTTACCCCTTAGTTCGTTTCGGGCAACGCATGCGTAAAGCAAGTTATAATGGCCAAGTTGCCATGGGTAATATGTCCAGCTTGGTTGAAGAAACCGTTGGTGGCATGCGCGTCGTCAAAGCCTTTGGCATGGAAACCTACGAACGCAAACGTTTTAAAGAAATCACCAAAGATTTTATGACTCACCAAGTGCGTGCGCTTAAAGTTCAAGCTTTATCATTTCCCGTGATGGAGCTTGTTGCTGGCATTGGCATTGCAGGTGTGATTCTTTATGGTGGACTTCGTGTTGCATCAGGTGAAGCCACTGCTGGTATGTTGATGTCTTTTATTGTCTCTTTATTGATGCTCTACGACCCCGTACGCCGTTTATCACGCGCCAATAACGAAATCCAACAAGGTTTAGCTGCAGCAGAACGTATTTTCGATATTTTAGACACACATATTGAAGTCAAAGATGCGCTCAACCCTCTACCCATAAAACCTTTCAAAGAAAGCATAGTCTTTGAAAACGTAAGCCTCACTTACCCTCAAGCATCCCGTGCTGTGTTGCGTGGCATCGACCTGAGGGTCAAAAGTGGCGAAGTTGTTGCCCTTGTCGGGCGAAGTGGCGCAGGCAAAACCACCTTGGCAAATATGGTGTTGCGTTTTATGGATCCAAGCTCTGGTACGATATACCTTGATGGCACAAATTTACGTGACATCGCCCAAGCTGATTTGCGCGCAGAAATGGCATTGGTGACACAAGAAATCGTACTCTTCAACGACACAGTTTTGCATAATATCGCGTATGGTCATGAAGACATTGATCGTGAAAAAGTGATTGCCATTGCAAAAATTGCCAATGCCCATGAATTTATCGAAAAGCTTGAGCAAGGTTATGATACTTTGGTTGGTGAGCGTGGTGTTATTTTATCCGGAGGCCAGCGCCAACGCTTAAGCCTTGCGAGAGCACTTCTTAAAGACGCGCCTATTTTGGTCTTAGACGAAGCCACAAGTAGCCTAGACACCGAATCTGAACGTTTGGTACAGCAGGCGATTGATAAACTTATGCAAGGGCGCACAGTGATTGTGATTGCCCATCGTTTATCCACGATTCGACATGCCGATAAAATTGTCGTATTAGATCAAGGTAAAATCGTACAAAGTGGTTCACACAATGATTTACTCGAAGAAGGCGGCATTTACGCCGAGCTTCATCAGCTCCAGTTTGAAGACAATTAGGGTTATGGATTTAAAAAATAAACTCATTGTATTCATTGCCACAGTGGTTATTTGGTTCCTCAGATATTCAATACGTTGGCAACATATAGGCTCTCAAGCCAGACCATCGAATACACCATGTATTGTAAGCTTTTGGCACGCTCGTATTTTAATGGTTCCACTGCTCATTGGCGAATGGACAGGGCCTGCTATTGTTTCCCATCATAACGATGGTGAGCTGATTACACGTACCTTTGCCCATTTTGGCGTCAAAGCCTCTCGTGGTTCATCCAGTAATGGTGGTGCCAGAGCTTTGCTTAAAGTCATTCGTGCAGCCAAAGAAGGCGCATGCCCTGGCATCACACCCGATGGCCCACGTGGTCCGCGTCAAACTGTAAAAACAGGCGTTGCTCAACTTGCGCTCAAATCAAATTTGCCCGTTTTACCCGTTTGTTATGCCACCAACCGTCAATGGCGTTTACCATCATGGGATAAGTTTTATCTACCCAAACCCTTTTCCAAAGGTATTGTTGTTATTGGTGAGCCACTTTATGCAGATGAAGGTGAAGCCATAGCCTCCTTCACCCAACGCATCCAACAAGCGATGGATATCAACCAACAGCAAGCCGATACTTATTTTCAATCTTGATGCTGTTTTTTAAGTTTGTGAACTTAAACCTCAACGCCATTTGTCGCTGAATAATTTTATGGCTAAAATATACGTAGAAAAACTATCAGCCCTCATTCATCAATTGGGCATTGAACAACACATAAATGCCCCAGTTGAAATCAAACACTTTTTTAGTGGTGCCGCACTTTATATACAGCGTACCATATGTGCCACTTGGTCACCCGTAGGTTTGGCATTCAAATTACCCGAAGCTGAGGTGAATAAGCTTGTGTTTAGCGGCGAAGGAAAACCTTTAAAATATTTTGCTAAAGGACATATTAAAAAAGGTTATGTGCTTTTTGAAACCCCTGAACAACAAGAGCCGAACAACTTAGAAAAATATTTCATCCAAGCCGCCCAGCATGCTACAAAAGATAAATCTAAAGCCTCCTAAAAATGTCATCACTTGGACACCGAAGCAATACGTTTGGTTAAGGCTTGACTGATCACGACTGCTTTCTGCGGCGGCAAAAAGGAAAGGATTTTTCCTACCTGTTTTTCACCCATGCGAGAAAATATTTTCACCACAATTTCAAGATCCATTTGTGCAATCACTGGTGCTGCTTTCTCTGCATTCATACCTTCGTATACAGAAGTTAAACGTTTAATTTTTTTATCTTTGATACTATCTTCTTGGTCAAGCTGTGCTTGAATCCTTTTTTGTAACGCTTCTAAGGCAGATATTTTTTTTGCCGCGCGGCTCTCAGCATCTTTGGCCACGGCTTCACGCTCATCTAGCTGTCTTTCACGAGCATCCAATCGCTTTTGCTGCTTCTGTAGCTCAACTATGATTTCACCTTTATTGCCTTCCATACGCTTTTCTTCATCCAAAGACATGGCTTTTGCAGCTTCGGCTGAAGGAATAAGTTCACCCACCAGCCATTGTCCACGCCAACTTGGTGTGGATGTTTTTTGCCTTTGCTCATGCAAAGGTTCTTCAGCCATTGGCATGAATTGTATAGGGTTGGTTTGTGCAACAACAACATCATTCACCACACCCACCTCTTGTTTAGACACCAGTGATAAACCGACTTTGCCAAGCCCAACAGTGGTTAGAAGCAACAAACATAAAACCATCATTTTTTTCATGATGATACCTGCCTTTTATTGACCATTGCCGCTGCAAAATTATCATCTTGTATCATTTGTATTTTCTGATCTTTTTGTTTTTCAGCTTTTAGTTTGAATTGTTCGTCCAACTTCTCATGGGATTTGTATTTTTTATGCGCTGTTGTCCATTTTTTCTTTTGCTCGGCAATCGCAATATCCAAAGCAGCTATTTCACAATTCACTTCATGAATCTGCTGTTGATGCTCTACCAAACATTGTTCCAACATCAACAATTCCATGGCCTGTGCACCATGTTCGGTTTTAAAGTCGCGTTGTTGCTTTAACATCACAAGTTGTGCAGTTGATTGTTTGATGATATTTACAAGCGTATTTTTATAGTCTGTAAGCTGTTTGAGTGTCTCAGCTTCAACATCCCTTCTATGTTCTGAGATATGTGCCAAGAGTTGATGTGGTGATTTATTTTTCATCCTGCAACTGCAGCCTGCATTTTATGTTGAACAACCTGGCGCAAGGCATCTTCAGCCTGAGACCTGCTGCAAACAGCATGCGCTTCTTGTTGTAAAAAAGTGTTCACCTGAGGCATATTTGAAATCACCGCATCCAATTCTGGGTTAGATCCTTGTTCATAAGCGCCCATTTGAATCATATCCTCCATGCGTTCATACAATGCTATATCTTTACGCAAGGAGCGTGCCGCTTGTAAGATATCTGGAGAGCTCAATTGATTCTCAAGCCTACTGATGCTTCGCAGTAAATTCACAGCTGGATAATGTCCGCGCTCTGCATATTTCCTATCCAATACCACATGACCATCCAATACCGCCATGGCTGCATCAGCTACGGGATCAGAAGATAAATCTTCACCTTCTACCAACACAGTATAAAAAGCACTGATATCACCACCTGCCTCACCAGGACCAGCTCGCTCCAGCAAATCTGCCATAGTGGTAAAACATGATGGCGTATAACCTTTGCTTGCAGGTGGTTCCCCAAGCATCAAACCAATTTCGCGTTGTGCTTGGGCAAAACGTGTTAAACTATCCATCATCAAAAGCACTTGTTTGCCTTGACTACGAAAAACTTCCGCGATCGTGGTGGCCAATAATGCCGAGCGTACCCGCAAAACAGGCGGCATATCCGAAGTTGCGACCACTACAATTGTTTTTGCCAATGCCCCTTTACCCAATGAATAATCAAGAAATTCACGCACTTCACGATTCCTTTCTCCCACCAACGCAATCACATTGATATCCGCATCCGAATTGCGCGCCAGCATGCCCATCAACATACTTTTACCTACACCAGGACCAGCAAAAAGACCCAACCGTTGGCCTTGCCCCATGGGTAAACAAGTATCCATCATACGTACACCAAGGTTGATGGGCGTATCAATAACATGTCTGTGTAAGGGATTAATTTTTTCGCCATACAAAGGATAAAAATCACCCTGAGGAATAAAATCGTGATCATCCAGAGCAAACCCCAAGGCATCAATCACATGCCCCAAAAGATAATCTCCCACTTGAATCGAAGGCACGCCACCTTGTGCTGTGATGGCATCACCTGGTGCAATGCCTCGCGTTGTACCTACGGGCATCATTAATGTTTTTTGATCACGGAAACCTACAATTTCTGCCTCTATTATATGGCCTGATGTTGTATGAATACTGCATGCTTCACCAATGCTTCGCTGCAAACCTGTGGCTTCTATCATCGGCCCCAACACTTTAAAAACGCGGCCTCTCACTTCGACAAGCTTTACACTTTCAAGCCCAGACAATGCTTTTTTTCTGTGGGTTTCATCCCATAACAAGGATTCACTCATCCATTGCCCCATTGATCAATGGTGTTTTTTCAATCAAATGATTGCGAATATGCAAGACTGCTTTATCAATCATACCTTGAGGGTCAATCAAAATATCTTGGTCTGAGGACAATAACTTGCAACTACCCTGCTTGACTTGCTCATAGGCTCTGAGTTTAATTTTTTCTGGTAAGTCCATCATCCGTGCAAACATCGCCAAATCCTTGGGATGTACAGCCAGTACTAAGTTGAGATGTGTTTCAAGATTTAATTGCTCCAGTGCTTGCGCCACAGCTTTTTCCAAACGCTGACTTATATCTTGCTCACCCATCACCTTGCTTACTATCATTTCGGCAATTTCAATCACGACCGCCACAGATTTTGTTTGCAGATGATGCAGCTCTTGTTTGGCTTGGCTAACAACCTCTTCCATGGTTTCAATGATTTGTTCAGCGCGTTTCTCACCCAAAGCAAGGCCAGCTTTTTCACCTGCTGCATAAGCTTTATCATAAGCTTCTTGCTCTACAATAGCTGCTCTGCTTTGCGCTTCATTGAGCATATTTTCAAGCTCAGTCATACGCTGTTGTTCAGTGGAAGCTTTGTTATGATGCGTGCCCCACTCTTTACTCATCGCAGGTTTGGCTTGCGGCGTGGGCTGCCTCTGACTCAGCTCAGGGTATGGAAGGGTAGAATGATTTTTCTCTTCGCGTTGCGATACTTTGGCTGTAGGTAATGGTAATAATTGCATATTTTACACCATGTCATCGCTGCTTAAGGTGATAACACCATCGGCATCAAGCTTGCGCACAACCTGCAAGATAACTTGTTGCGCTTCTTCAACGTCTGAGAGCTTGAGTGGCGCCATGACCTGCATATCTTCACGCATAATTTCAGCGGCACGCTGCGACATATTAGAGAAAAAGTTGTCCGCTAAATTCTCAGGTGCGCCTTTAAGTGCTTTAACCAAATCATCAGAAGAAATATGTTTAAGCAGGGTTTGTATATCTTTGGGTGAGAGTGACAACAAATCTTCAAAGAGAAGTAATAATTTATCAACTTGCGAAAACAACTCTTCATCTTTGTTTTCCAAGCGTTCTAAAATGCCAGCAGAGACTTCCTTATCCAAGGTTTTTAAAATCTCAACTAGGCTAAACATGCCATCAAAACTAATGCCTGAGCTACCTGTAACTTCAGACATCTCTTTTTCTAAAGTTTCTTCAATATCTTGAACAAGCTCGGAAGGCACACTCTCAATTTTAGACATCCGAACCAAAACAGACATTTGCATATCTTCGGGAAGTTTTGCAATCACCTGACTCGCAACATCTGAATTAATTTTTCCCAGAATCAAAGCAATGGTTTGCGGGTGTTCTGATTCAATATAAGAAACAATCATGCTTGGGTTTAAACGCGAAAGCTTTTCCCAAATACTGAACTGGCGTGGTTTTTCTAAATACTCCACAATTTCTTGCGCTTTTTCTTGATCCACGGCATGTGCCAATAAATGAATGACATCTTTCTGTGAACTATACAATAAAGGGTCGTTGGACTCATGGATACTTAAATATTCCTCAAGCACAGCTTGTAATAATTCCGTATCAATTCTTCCCAGCTCCGACATTTTTTTGCTGATACGTGCAAGGGTGACATCATCTAGCCCTTGAATAATGGGGGTGGCAGCTTCAGGGCCAATGGCATAAAGCAACACCGCCGCTTTATCCTCACCTTTAAGTTTAGATAAATCTCTAAGGCTCATACAGAGCTCACCCACTCATTCACAACGCGGCTTGCACGGTCAGGGTTACTTAACACTGCATTTTTAGCCCTGTTCATCTGGACAACGTATTCAGACTCTGCTGTGGCCAAAGGCATACCACGTTCATCAAACCCTAGTGCTGCATATTCTGGCTTATCTTCAGTCATCATACGTTTGGCCAGTGGGCGCATGATAAACCAAGCCACCAACAACAATGCAAGCACAGCCAAGGCATAACGCGCAACTTCAAAATAAAATGCTTTGTTTTCTAATCCACTCATGTCCACTGCCGCAGAGCTGGAAATATCGACCAATGGCATGCTTTGAATTTCAACAGCATCACCACGATCTTCATCAAAACCAACAGCATTACGTACCAAATCTTGCAGTGCTTTTAAATTCTCAGCACTGCGTGGTGTAAAGCCTCCTTCTCCTGTTTCACTCTTATTAAAAACATCACCTACAATCACTGCAATCGATAGCTTTTCAACAGAACCAAACGGTGTAATCCTATGTTCTGTTTTACTGCTAATTTCATAATTCATTACATTTTCATTGCGTGTGGCTTGTTCTGATGGCGGCTCTTGTGATGTATTGACTGAACCATCAGCATTGACAACACTATCAGGATTATTGGATGCCATACCTGGCACACCCATAGGCAAAGAATCAACAGCTTTACGCTGCTCTGCGATTACTTTCGAGCTTCGTAATACTTGCTCATCGGGATTATAAATATTGGCATTACTTTCAACATATTGACGATTGATGTCTGCTGATACACGCACCACAGCCTGACCAACACCCACCACTTGTTCCAACATACTGGTGAGTCTAACCTCATAATTTTGCTCAAGCTTGGATTGATAATCAATCATGCCCTGCCCCTCACCCGAAGCCTGATTTTCTTCCACAGAAGAAAGCATATTACCCGAAGAGTCTACAACAGTGACTGCATCCGTAGCCAAGTCTGGCACTGCCGAAGCCACTAAATTCTGGATTGCCGTTACGGTTTGTTTTGGCAGCTGTTTATTGCCTGTAAGTTTTAACATTACCGATGCAGATGCCAAACGCTCTCTTTCAGCAAATGCTGATTCCTTGGGTAAAACCAAATGTACTCGAGCTGCTGAAATAAGTGGCAAGACCTCAATGGTTCTTGATAGCTCAACCTGCATGGCACGTTGTAAATTTATTTTTTGGGTGAAATCACTGATACCAAACTCGTTGCTTCGGTCAAAGAGCTCATAACCCTCACCTTTATTGGGCACCATATCCGCACCTGCCAACTTCAAACGTACAGCATAAATTTGGTCTTCAGGCACCAGTACTGTGCCTGAACCTTGTAATTTATAGGGAATTTTTTCTTTTTGTAGTAGCTCAACAATAGCTGATGCATCTTTTTCATCCATGCCAGAATAAACAGTACGATAAGGTGTTTCAGACGACCACAACATCAGCCCAACAAAACCCAAAAACATCAACGCTCCAGCAAAAAATAAAATAACACGTCGATTTTTCACCATCATATTCTGCATCTGTGAGATAGGTGGCATTGCGCCATCAACTGTGCCAGCGAGCGTTTCGCCAGAGTTTGAGAAACCTTGACCCGATAACATGCTTTGATTCTGTCCTGCTTGCGGTGTTAAACCTTCAGCCATTTTGTTCTCCCTTGTTTCATTCCTTCATGTTTAGGCAGCGTTATGCTTGAGAAAACGTCTAACTATACTTGCATACGAATAACTTCGCGGTATGCGTCCATCAATTTATTGCGTGCTGATAACATCAATTGAAAAGATAAATCTGCTTGTTTCATGGCCAACAAGGTCTCCGACATATTACCTTGCCCAGTAATGGCAAGTTTTTCTGCCCCTTGAGCAGCGGCTTTAACATCATGATTCATATCCGTTGCGTATTGTTTTAATACATCCGCAAACTGCCCCTTTTGTACATGAGGTTGAGGCGCTGCTTCTAGTTTAGCTACTGCCTGTTTTGTAATATTTGGACCATAACTTTGAATATTCATATCTTTATCCTCTTCACTAACGGAGTAGCTCTAAAGCTTTCAAAAACATACGTTTAGATGCATCCATGGTGGTAACATTTGCTTCAAAACTTCTCGCCGCTGAATTCATATCAACCATCTCTTCAATGGTGTTCACATTTGGCATATTGACCATACCAGTAGCGTCTGCATCAGGATGGGTAGGGTCATAAATCTGATTAAAGGGGCTAGGATCTTTGCTTACTTCTGCAACCCGCACAGTTTGACCACCTGTTCGGGATAACTGCCCACGAAAAACACTATTAAAATTTGATTTCACACCCACTGTTTCAAATACAACTTGGCTTCTTCTGTATGGCCCTCCAGCCTTGGTTTGCGTAGATTCAGCATTGGCTATGTTTTCAGAAACCACGTCCATACGTGCACGTTGGGCTGCCATACCAGCTGAGCTGATATGCATGGAGGTAAAAAGTTCATTGGCCATTAGCGACCTCCTTCTTTGATGGCATTGGCAATGCCGCTCAGCTTGCCTTGGAGAATTTTCATGTTGAGCTCATACATCAACTGGTTTTCTGCCAAATTAGACATTTCAAGCTCAACATTTACCGTGTTACCATCCATACGTTGTTCTTCGTTGGAGCGGTTAAAGGTTTGCATAGCAAGCCCTTCATGGGATGAATCTACAATATGATTGGCATGTGTTCTGTGCAGTGGCGTGGAAGATGAATCGGCAATTTTTTCCTTATAAAAGTCAGTAAAGGTGCGTTTATCAGCACGGTATTTTGGGGTGTCGGCATTGGCGATATTGCTGGAAATAATAGTTTGAGATTTTTCTCTGGCTGCTGCTGCTGCACCAAGTCTGAGAAGATTACTTGAAAATAGTCCTGCCATTGCCTTTCTCCCTTTAGCCATATTCGATTGATACCGATAGCCATAGCTAAGCAAAGAGAGTGCCACAACGTGGCATAAATATAGGTAGGTAAAAACATAACCCGTCACTGGGCTTTTATTTGAGGTTTAAACGATAAAACTCATGTTTGACTTGGGAGCGACCAGAGGGAAGCATAAGGGGAGGAATGCAAGCCGCTCAACCAAGTCAGACATGATGTTACAATAGTCTATCGCAAGTTTGGCTGGCGACTTTAGCAAAAATTAAAATTTATTGCGAAGCACACCAACAAGTGAAACCACTATGCATCAAAAGATTCTTTTCTAAGAATTAAAACTTCGTCTTCGACCGCTTTTAAAGCAGTAATCCTAAGCATTGCAGCTTGTAGATTTCCTTCTGTGGTTTGATGTGTCAACATAATGACAGGCACGACTTCAACCTCATCACGCTCTTTTTGCTGCATAGCTTCCAAGCTGATTTGATGATCGGCAAGAATGGATGTAACTGCAGCAATAACACCGGGTTTGTCTTGTACCATAAGACGTAAATAATACTCACTTTCTACATCGGCAATCGGCAATGTTGCGATTGATTTTCTCTCTGCTGCAACATAACCCATGGGAGGCGCCAAATATTCGACACCATCTTGCTGACCCTGCTTACAAACACGTGCAATATCCATAATATCCGCGACAACTGCCGAGGCAGTAGGCCGCTCTCCTGCACCACGCCCGATATAAACGGTATGCTCAACAAAATCACCAGAAATCATCACCGCATTATAAGAATCAGACACTTGAGCTATTTGTGTTGCCAAAGGAACAAGTGTGGGATGCACACGCATTTCAATCTGTTGGATACCTTCAGCATTTTCACCATGTGGTTTTGCAATACCTAGCAATTTAATGCGATAACCAAGCTCGGCAACCGCTTCAATATCGGCGGCACTGATTTTACTGATACCTTCTGTGAAAACTTCGTCAAATTTGATGAATGAGCCAAAAGCCATGGCAGCCAAAATGGATAATTTATGCGCTGTATCAATGCCTTCAACATCAAAAGTCGGATCGGCTTCGGCATAACCCAATGCTTGCGCTTCTTTGAGCACATCTGCGTAGTTGGCACCTTCATTTTCCATTTTAGTAAGAATAAAGTTACATGTGCCGTTTAATATACCATACACCGATTGAATATTATTTGCTGCCACACCTTCACGCATGGCTTTAAGACAAGGGATACCACCAGCCACCGCAGCCTCAAAACCAATAGCAACATTGTTTGCTGCTGCTTGTACAAATAAATCATCGCCATGTTTGGCAATCAGTGCCTTATTTGCTGTGACCACATGTTTACCATGCTCAATAGCGGTAACTACAAAACTACGGGCTGGTTCATAACCACCAATCAATTCTACAACCAAATCTATATCATCGGCAGTAACCACATCGTTGGCATCCGTAGACAAACGAACACCTGATAAATCCAAACCAAAATCACGGTCTAAATCTCTATCGGCAGCTGCCACAAGACGAAGTCTTTTGCCCAAACGTTTGGTCATCAGCGTTTGTTGCTCAATGAGTATACGCGCTACACCCAAACCAATCGTACCAAGCCCCAAAATACCTACACGAACTTCTGTCATTTTTTATCTCCACAACTTGCTACACCACAAGAATTTGTAAAAGCATCTTAAAAAATCAAATGCTTTCGTATGCTCTATGATGCTTCTTATCTTTAAGCGCCTGCGTTTAAAAAGCTCTTGATACCACGCAAAGCTTGGCGTGTGCGATGCTCATTTTCAATCAAAGCAATGCGTACATGCGCATCACCATATTCGCCAAAACCAATGCCTGGTGCCACAGCAACACCTGCTTCAATCAACATTTTCTTTGAAAATTCCAAGGAGCCCATCGCTTTAAATTCATCAGGAATTTCTGCCCAAACAAACATCGTAGCTTTAGGAATTTCTGCATTCCAACCCATAGCATGCAAACCTTTCATCAACACATCTCGGCGTGATTGATACATACCACGAATTTCATCTACGCAATCTTGTGGCCCATTCAGCGCTGCACATGCTGCAATTTGCAAGGGCTGAAACATACCATAATCTAAATATGATTTGATTTTAGCCAAGGCTGCCACAATTTCAGGATTACCCACCATGAAACCAATGCGCCAACCTGGCATATTGTATGTCTTAGAGAGAGAATAAAACTCAACTGCGACTTCTTTGGCACCAGGAACCTGCAATATGGATGGGCATTCATAACCATCAAATGTAATCTCTGCATAAGCAATATCTGAAATAATAATCAAACTATTTTCACGCGCAAAAGCCACAAGTTTTTCATAAAAACTTAAATCCACAACTTGGGCTGTGGGATTGGATGGAAAATTAACAATGATAATTTTAGGGCGTGGCCAAGAATCTTTCACTGCTTTTTCAATATCAGCAAAATAATCGCGATCTGGGCCCATAGGCACATGGCGAATATCGGCCCCTGCTATGATAAACCCATAAGGATGAATGGGATAAGCTGGATTGGGTGACAAAATCAAATCACCAGGTGAAGTAATCGCAACAGCCAAATGTGCCAGCCCCTCTTTAGAGCCAATCGTAACGATAGCTTCGGATTCAGGATCTAAATCAACATCAAATTTGCGTTTATACCAAGCACAAATCCCTTTACGCAAGCCATCAATGCCACGGGATACAGAATAACGATGATTACGCCCGTCTTGCGCGGCCTCACACAATTTATCCACGATATGTTGTGGTGTTGGCTGGTCTGGATTACCCATGCCAAAGTCGATAATATCTTTCTCGGCATGGCGCAATTCCATCTTCAGCTGATTAACCTGTGCAAACACATAAGGGGGAAGACGTTTAATTTTCTCAAATTCGCGCATAGTTGTACATCTCTCCAAAAAAAATATGAGACGACTTTATAAGCCGTGCTTTAAAGGTCAAACAAATAACAACTTCGATTTTTAATGTTGGATTAAAACTTGATATTTGGGCGGAAAACAACGCTCCATTTCTCTTGTGTCTTGGCTAAATTGCCTAAATATCTATTTGGCCCTTGCCAGATTAAACCCAAACCCAACGAAACAGTGCGTTTACCCTGATACAATGGCCAATGTTTATCTACAATCAATGTTTGTTTACTGGGTTTAAGATTTTTTTGTAAAACATCAAGCCTATACTCAAAACCAATGTTACGCATAAATGCATATTTAGCCTCTTGAAAGTCAATCCTATTTCTACGCAACCCAAGCATAAAGCTATTGGATATTTCAGGATGACTATGAAACTTTGCCCCGCCACGAAAGCTCCAAGATAAATGTTGTGCATCCGTTTCTCGCTGTCCTTTAATTTTCCATTCTAGCTCTACCCAATTGTCACGTATCAATACATTTTGTTGAATATGATGCGTGCCTACGCTGAGCAAATATCCGATATATCCCTTATCATCACCTTGCGTTTGCATGCCTTGAGGCGGTGCAAACCTCAGCACCCTGCCGGCAAAAAAAGACAATGCATAAGGCTCTTCAAATCCTGTGGTCACAGATTCTAAAACTTTGCCGTCAAAACCTCTGCTCGAACCATTTTTATACAATGATTGGTTTTTTTCACGCAGATATACACCGAGCAATGGCAAAGGGTTCACACTTGCTTCAAACACGATGAAATCAGGCTTCAAACTCTTGCTTAAAACTTCCTTGTAAATATCTAATTCTTTGAGGTTTTTCACAACAGGAATATTTTGATCATCCAGACCTTTTACCCACGAAACATTCGAATAATAAGCATCCCATTCATACTCAAATACTACGGCTGATTCTGTAGCAGATGCCGTAATCATCACGCCACAGCACAACAATAAAATCAAAAAAGTTTTTATGAATAACAACACTACCATCCTTAACACATTGGCACCTATCCCCATAGGCACATACAAGTTTTAAGCCAACTTAAAAGATAGGGACAAATATCACCATCGACAATCTTTATGACACTTCGCCCTTGGCATCATTGAAACAGCTTTGTAGCATTGCGCCATGCCTAGTATTCAAACACCCGATCAAGAAAGCATTGCCCAAGATCTTTCTGAAAAGTCAGCCATTAAACCACCTGCCATGTATGAGGTTGTTTTGCTCAACGATGATTACACGCCTATGGACTTTGTTGAAGGTATTTTGATGCGCTTTTTCGCCAAAGATGTTGCCCAAGCAGAGGTCATTACCATGCAAGTTCACCACCAAGGGCGTGGTATCTGTGGCCTTTATCCTAAAGACATCGCAGAAAGCAAAGCTTTACAGGTAGAAAGTTACAGTCGCCAACATCACCATCCTTTGCAATGTATTGCCGAGAAAAGTGAGCAGTAACACCCCACATCTTCAAACCTTTGCTTACCATGCTATTTTAAACAATCGGAGCTGACTTGAAACCATCCTTAAAAGATCAAATATGCCAAGCCTTACAAGATGTCGTAGACAGTATGCTTGCAGATTTGGACAGCGTGAAGACACCCGTTGTTATTTTAACACGCCCCAAACAGAAAGAGCATGGTGATTATGCCGTGAACATAGCCATGACATTGGCAGGACCTTTAAAACAAAACCCACGCCAAGTCGCCGAAACCATTTTAAAAACAGTATCCTTCCCCGATAGCGTGGCAAAAGCTGACATCGCAGGCCCTGGTTTCATTAACATCACGCTGCATGCAGGTGGCGAGACGGATATCCTCAAGGATATTTTGATACAAGCTGAACGTTATGGCTGTGTGGATACCAACCAAAACAATCCCGTTTGTTTGGAGTTTGTTTCTGCCAACCCAACAGGACCTATGCATGTTGGGCACGGGCGCGGTGCAGTTGTTGGTGATGCTTTGGCAAACCTACTGGCTGCACGTGGTTTCAAAGTGCACAAAGAATATTATATCAATGATGCAGGCAATCAAATTGGTGTGCTTGCTAACTCCGTATGGCTACGTATGCAGGAGCTTCAAGGGCTCAGTATCAGCTTTCCAGATTCTGCTTACCCAGGTGATTACATCATTGATATTGCCAAAGAAATCCTTCTCACCTCAGACTTTACTACCTTTGAAGCTATGGCTGAAACCAAGCGCCTTAAAACCATTGGTGCTTTAGCTGTTGATGCCAACATGGCAATGATTAAAAAAGATTTGCAAACCATCGGCATTAGTTTTCACCAATATTTTTCTGAGAAAACACTGCATGCATCAGGAAAAGTTGAGCAACTTATTCAAAAGTTAGAAAATCAAAATTTGATTTATACTGGTGCCTTGCCACCACCCAAGGGCAAAGAAATAAGTGATTACAAACCTGTTGAACAGCGTTTATTTCGCACCACGCAATTTGGCGATGATGTAGATAGGCCGCTACAAAAACAAGATGGTACCCCAACCTATTTTGCCGCAGATATTGCTTATCATGATGATAAATACCATCGTGGTTTTAAACACATGATTGACATTTGGGGTGCTGATCACGGCGGTTATATCACCCGCGTGCAATCGGCGATGAAAGCTTTAACAGGGCTAGACCATCAACCTGAAGTCTTGCTCGTGCAAATGGTCAACCTAACACGCAATGGTGTGCCTTTTAAGATGTCCAAACGCGCAGGCACCTTTGTAACCTTAAGCGAAGTAGTCGAAGAAGTAGGCTCTGATGCCGTGCGCTTTAATTTCATGACGCGGCGCATTGAAAGCCAATTTGATTTTGACCTTGAAGCTGCCAAACAAAAAGATGCCGAAAACCCTGTCTATTATGTTCAATATGCCCATGCACGTATTTGTGCGGTGTTACGCAAAGCCGAAGAAGAAGGCGTTGCCTTGGCAGACATCAAGGATGTAGATACTTCGCTTTTAAACACTGACGAAGCACAAAAACTCATCAAAATGCTACTCTCCTACCCTGAAATGTTAGATGCCGCCGCACAACGACGCGAACCTTACCGCATTGCAACCTTTATTATGCAATTGGCAGCAGCATTTCATAGTTTTTACCACAAAAACCGTGTCATTGGCGTTGAAGATAATCTCATGCAAGCACGTTTACTTCTGCTCAAAGCAACTGCCCAAGTGATACACAATGCTTTATTATTGCTTGGTGTTTCTGCGCCGGAGAAAATGTAAGCCATGTCAGACAAAGACTTCGCTCACATAGAAACCACAGATTTTGAACGTGAGTATAGTCGCACATCCAACTTCAAAAGCTTAGCACTTACATTAACTGCTGTATGCTTGGCTATTCTTTGTTTTTCAGTGGGTTTTTACATTGGCGAAAACTATGGCTTAGAAACAAGTAAGGGTAATAAAAATAAAACTTTAGTCGCCAAGCTTGAATCGCAACAACAAGAATTAAACACGCTAAAAAAAGAAGCCGAAAAATGGCAGCAACAAGAAGCTGATACTTCGCAAGTGGGCGAACTTACCTTCTACAATGAACTTCCAGAGCAATCCATTGTGCCAGAACCACTTAATCCAGAAACGGATGCTATGTCCAATAGCGCTTTTCTTGAAAGTTTAGTCGCCAAAAACAAACTCCCCACTGCGCCAAGCATCAACAATGCAAATGATGATATAAAAACAACTGAGAAAAAATTGGAAGACATCATCAAAGCACAGCTCAAAACATCCTCCCGCACCTTTCGTATTCAAATTGCATCATTCAAGCAAAAACAAGATGCAGAAAGACTTGCGCCAAAATTGTTAGAAATTGGTCTCTCATCTCAAGTTGAACGTGTTGAATTAGGTACTTTGGGTGTTTATTATCGTGTGTATACCCAATCCTTTTCACAAGAACAAAAAGCCATACAAGCCAAACAATTGATCAAAGAAAAAATGAATATTACAGGCATCATGGTGCAAAATGGTTGACCAACGTTTGCAAGCTGCAAACACATGGTTAAGCAGCTTAAGTCATTTGAATGCGTATACCATACAACCGCTGGCTGGTGATGCATCTTTTCGCCGTTATTTTCGCGTATCCAGCCCCCATGAAACGTATGTCTTGATGGATGCTCCACCAACAAAAGAAGACATGGTGCCCTTTCTTCGTGTTTGTAGTTGGTTAGAAAAAGCAGGCATCCATGCACCTAAAATCCTTCATCAAGATCAGCAATTAGGTTTCCTTTTGCTTGAAGATTTTGGCGATACCACTTGGGCTGTTTATTTAAGTCAAAACAATGACATCACGCCTCTTTTTAAAGATGCACTGCAACAGCTTCACACCTTGCAATCTGCCGCTGTTACCATTGATTTACCTTTATTTGACACCCAACGCATGCAAACAGAAGCCAACCTTTATTTGGACTGGTATTTACCCCACATCAAAGGCGACACACCCGATCAAAAAAAACGTGATGCTTTTCATCAAACGCTATCAACCATCTTTGCAAACATAGATCAGATACCTAAAGCCCCCGTACACTTGGATTACCACAGCCGTAATCTCATGCTGCAAAAAGCAGGGCTGCCACTTGGTGTGATTGACTTTCAAGATGCAGTGCTTGGGCCCATCACTTATGATTTGGCATCCTTATTATATGATTGTTACCAAGATTACCCTGAAAAAGAGCGCCAACAGTGGAGCTTATATTTCTTCAAAGCTTTGCCTCAAAAATACCAAGTTTATTTCAATCATGATTTTAATACTTGGCATCACATGCTTCGCCTTACTGCACTTCAACGTCATATCAAAGCGATGGGTATCTTTGCCCGCCTAGCGTTTCGAGATGGTAAAAAACAATTTTTGCATGAAATCCCTTTGACCAAAAAACATTTGGACGATGAGCTGCAAGCTTTAACACTTCATATCCCGCTCTTAAATAGCTAATTAAAAGCACTTTGGCATTGCCCAGAAGGCAACTTTTCCTTATCATACGCGCTTGACTAAAAGGAGGGACAACGTTGTTTAAACGCATCCTGATTGCCAACCGTGGTGAATGTGCTATCCGTGTTATTCGTGCTTGTAATGAATTAGGCATTGAATCCGTCGCCGTATATTCTGAGCCTGATAGCCATGCCTTACATGTCAAAAAAGCGGACAAAGCTATTCTTATTGGCCCAGACCCTGTAAAAAGTTATTTAAATATTCACCGCATTGTTGATATTGCCCTTAAAGCCAAGTGTGATGCCATCCATCCGGGTTACGGTTTTCTTTCTGAAAACCCCGATTTTGCCCAAGCCGTAATAGATGCTGGCATCACTTACATTGGCCCCTCTCCAGATGCCATTAAAAACATGGGCAGCAAAACCAACGCTAGAACTGCAATGTTGGCTGCTGGTGTACCATGTATTCCAGGCACCGAAGCATCACTTGTTAGCGTAGAAGAAGCCGTTGAAATAGCCCATAACATGGGTTATCCCGTGATGCTCAAAGCCGCAGCTGGTGGTGGTGGTCGCGGTATTCGTCGCTGTGATAGCGATGAAGAAGTGGTTGAAAACTACAAGCTTACCACCAATGAAGCTTTAACAGCTTTTGGCAATGGCGAATTGTTTATGGAAAAATGTATTGTTGAGCCTCGCCATATTGAATTCCAAATTTTGGCAGACTCACATGGCAATTGCGTCCACCTTTATGAGCGTGATTGCTCTATTCAGCGCCGCAATCAGAAATTGATTGAAATCGCTCCTTCCAACTACATTTCTGATGATTTGCGTGAGCGCATGGGCAAAGTCGCTGTTGATGCTGCAAAAGCTGTCAATTATGTCAATGCAGGCACAGTTGAATTTTTGGTTGATAAAAACCATGACTTCTTCTTCATGGAAATGAACACACGTTTACAAGTTGAACACACCATCACTGAAGCCATTACTGGCATTGATATCGTTGCCCAACAAATCAGCATTGCTTATGGTGAGAAGCTTCCCTTTGCGCAACAAGATATTTCATTCAAAGGCCATGCTATCGAATTCCGTGTCAATGCTGAAGATCCGCAAAATGGTTTCTTCCCTAACCCTGGTCGTATCACCCGTTACCATTCACCTGGTGGGCCTGGCGTGCGTGTGGATGGTTGCGTATACCCTGGTTATACCATTCCACCCCATTATGATTCCATGTGTGCCAAGCTCACCATTTGGGCACCGGATTGGAATCATGCTGTAAAACGATCGCAACGTGCACTTAAAGAATACGATATTCGCGGCGTAAAAACGACATTGGCATTTTACCGCAACATTGCCAATTCCGATGTTTTTATGGGCGGCCAGTTTGATACTGGTTTCATGGATCAACATCCTGAATTATTAGATTACAAACCATTTGAAGCACGTGAAGATATTGCAGCTGCAGTTGCTGTAGCCATTGCAGCACATGCAGGGCTGTAATCACTACACCTAGGCAATAGAAGAATGTGCCAGACAAACCTGCTCAGACAAAGTATGCTGTTTAAAGGATTAAGACAATGACACAAGCAAAGAGAAAATTAGCAATCACTGAACTGGCGCTGCGTGATGGACACCAATCATTGCTCGCCACACGTATGCGTTTGGAAGATATGTTGCCCATCTGCGAAAAAATCGATGCTATTGGCTATTGGTCTGTTGAAGCTTGGGGTGGTGCAACTTTTGATACCTGCCTGCGTTATTTGAAAGAAGGCCCTTGGATGCGCTTACGCGAAATCAAAAAAGCCTTACCCAATACCAATGTGCAAATGTTATTGCGTGGTCAAAACCTGCTTGGTTATCGCCATTATGCCGATGATGTGGTGCGTAAGTTTGTCGATATGGCTTCAGCCAATGGTGTGGATGTTTTCCGCACCTTTGATGCCATGAATGATTTGCGCAATGTGCGTACTGCCATCACCCAAGTGAAAGAAAATGGTAAACATGCCGAAGGCACGATTTGTTATACCACTAGCCCTGTGCACACACTTGATTATTTTGTTGATTTAGCAAAAGGTTTTGAAGATATGGGTTGTGATACCCTTGCCATTAAAGATATGGCTGGTTTATTAACCCCAACGGCCACCAAAAAACTTATCACTGAGCTGAAAGCTGCCTTAAACATTCCGCTACACTTACATTCTCATTCCACTTCAGGTGTAGCTGAAATGGTGCAATGGGAAGCTGTGCATGCAGGTTGTGACATCATTGATACAGCCATTTCACCATTATCGGGTGGCACTTCACACCCAGCAACAGAATCTATGGTTGCAGCTTTTGCCGGCACACCCTTTGATACAGGGCTAAATTTAGAGGCGCTACAAGATGTTGCCGCTTACTTCCGCGAAATTCGTAAAAAGTATGCTCGTTTTGAATCCGATGTTACGGGTGTAGATACCCGCGTTTTTGTGAATCAAATCCCAGGTGGTATGATTTCTAACCTTGCCAATCAACTGAAAGAGCAAGGCGCTTTAGACAAAATGGAAGAAGTGTTAGAAGAAATCCCGCGTGTGCGTAAGGATTTTGGTTACCCTCCTTTGGTAACACCAACCAGCCAAATTGTTGGTACACAAGCTGTTTTGAACGTCGTTTCAGGCAAGAAATATAATGTCATCACCGAAGAAACCAAAAACTACCTCAAAGGCATGTACGGCAAAGCTTTAGGTGAAATTAATGTCGATGTGCAAAAGAAAGCGTTAGGCAATGAAGAAGCTATCAGTGTTCGCCCTGCCGATCTTATCCCTGATGAATTGGATGCCTTAACACGTGAACTTGGTGATAGAGCCAAATCCGTTGAAGATGTATTATCTTATGCCATGTTCCCATCAGTTGCTTTGGAATTCTTTGCCGAACGCGAGTCGGGCAACTTCAAACCCGAAGCGCTAGAAATGGCCGAAACTGCCATACCTGCAAGTGTAGCCCCTGCCTTAGCACCCACTGAATTTAACATCACCATTCATGGTGAACAATACCACATTAAGATTGAAGGAACGGGTCATTTGGAAGACGACTTGAAACCATATTACGTCAAAGTTGATAATGTCTTGGAAGAAGTTTATCTCGAAACATTAACTGAAATGGTGCCTACAATTGATGGCCGCAGCATTGATGCTGGCCGTGTATCCAAAGGCTCTAAGCGCCCTAAAGCGCGTAATGATAGTGATGTCACCACCCCTATGCCGGGAAGAATTGTTTCTTTGAATGTGGTTGTGGGCGACACTGTTACCGCAGGTGACACCGTTGTTACAGTAGAAGCCATGAAAATGGAAAACCCAGTACATGCGCCAGTTTCAGGTGTTATCAAGGCCATCCACGTGGTCGTAGGTGACACTGTCAATCCAGACGAATGTTTGATTGAAATCGAATAAGTCCAAAGTATAGAAACCCAAGCGTTAAAAGAAGCCCTGTCGTCATGCATTGGCAACAGGGCTTTTTTTATGCGTGCTCACTTTCCTGCCCTTTTTATATGTCGCTTGGATAATTTTTTGCCTGGCATCCAAGCTCAACACCACATCTGCAAGCGCTGGCAATTGCTCTAAATTCAGCCGTGTTAACCGCTCATAATGTTGAATAAACCGTTGCAATGCCAAGCTATCCATAGCCTGATTTTTTCTGCCTTTGAATGTCTTTTGCTCTTGCACACTTCGCCATTCCAACACCGAACAGAAGCTTGGAGCTTTCAAAAAGACTAACCCATCGATTTTATCAAATAATTGTTGGTATGGGCCAGCTAACAATTCATTCACCAACGTTCTCCAGCTTGCATCTTTATCTTCTTCAGCTTCAAGTGCATTGATGGGTGTGCATAAAGCTTCAATCATCTGCGGCGGTGTTGCCACACACCAGCCTTCAAACAACACAATATCCACAGGTGCTTGAATGCAAGGCCATAAGTCTTTGGGCTTTAAATCATCCTTGCTTTTATCAAACTGAGGCAGAAAAACATCATGCTCCTCGCCCGAAATAAGTTGTTCTAGCGTAGCCACCCCAAGCTTCACATCATGGGTACCAGGCACGCCACGGGTGCTAAATAAAGGGTGCAGCGTTTGAGCGCGTTGCAAGCGTTTCTGGCGCGACAAATACAAATCATCAATAGACAGCACCACAGTTTTATAACCTTGCGCTTCAAGGATAAGTGCTAAAACACCTGCTAACGTCGACTTGCCGCTGCCTTGTCCGCCATTGATGCCAATAACCAGCCCTGTTGTTTCCTGTTTGCGTGATATCATCCATTGGGCCAAGGGTTTAAAGTAATCTTCAACCAAATTCATATAATCTTGAGGTAGATTTTCCTGCTTGATATAAGCGCTTATGTTTTTGCTTAATGAGTTATCCATTAAATGTGTATTTCAAGGTCGATCAGAGCTTTATCCATCTTACTCCCCCCTCTCTTTATGCCCCTATCCTATGCCGTACAACTTAGTGAAGTTTAATCCTTGCTGCAATATGCATCTCTACTACCCTGCCCAACCCCATAAATTAATGGACAAAAACCACCCTTTATGTTAGAAACATAGTTGCTCGTTGAGCAGACTCTTTAACAACAAGGAGAACATTTATGCTAGGTAGACATCAACAAACCTCACCTGAAGAAAAAACACTGGTTACCTTAGAATGGAAAAACATGCACCAGTGGCATACACATGAAAAAAGACGTTTAAAAAGAGCAATGAACAAACGCATGAGACAATCTCAGAAGCTTGAGGTTAATTGGGATACAAGCCTAGTAGCTTAATCTCATAAGCCACCATGATGCAGAAAGCCCTCCTTAAGCTGAGGGCTTTTTCATGCCCAAGCTTCAACGCCACTGCTGAATAAAACATATCATGAGCAGGTTTTACACTTCTCCTGCATCTGGCAAAATATCGCGCAGCTGCGCAGCCCTTTCAAAAACTACAATGTCAATATCAAGTCATGAAAGCCCGACACCACCACATTACATATCAAATACTTATGCGCTGGTAGCCCCCAAGCCCATGCGGATATTCAACGAGATTTCAGCGATATCGATCCTGTAGTCGGTGTAAACAGACAAATGTGCGCAAGTGGTATTCCTGCTGATGCGATGACGATTGATTGTTTAAAAAGCGGCAAACGGATTCTTCTTATTTTTCATGATGCACAACCTAAGCTGGTCAGCTATCAATTTTGCTTAAAAGATAGTGACCCTTATGATGAGTTTAAAACAATTCCCCACTCAGCCCTCACCACACAACAGCTTTATGACTGGATGAAAGAGCGCTTTTTAATACAACATTGATTCCATCCAAAAAATATGTGGTTCAGGATGCTAAACTTTCACACTTAAAAGCGCCCTAGCCCTTTATCAACAATCCACTTCTCTGATAGTGATATGTTTAGCCCCGCATACCGAGCAATGGAATCTATGCACTTCCTTACGAAGTTCATCAACAGATGTAAACGGCGTTTTCGATAATATTTTCGCCACGTCCTGCTGAAAATCGCATGCCGCGCAATAAAGAAAATATGTCGTCCGCTTTTCTGCCATCTTCAACCTCTGCCACTAAATCTTGAGAAATCTTTCAACATTCAAGACTTGAAGCCCAAGCTTGTTATGTTTGATACTTGCTTCATGCGGTCTAAAATAATTGTTAAACGTGCCTGGCTTGCTTCATCAGGCGGCAATTGACAAGGCAGTGCATCCTGAAAATCATCATTGTTAAGCAACTTCATAAATTCTTCCGCTAAATACGAGCGCAAAACTTCAGAGCTTTGCATGACTTCATCAACAATGGTTACGCGACCATCAAGCACCGCAATCAAATCTTCAAGATCGTGGCTTGCCATATAATCTCCGTTTCCACGGCCATAAAAAGCTTCTAATTTAGTGGCTAAGAAACAGGGCGCTGCAATCATGCTAATTTTCACACCATTAGAAAGTTTCACAGGTTCAGACGTATGCATGGCTTCTATGTACCACTTATTGGTATAGCCAAGAATGCCTTCTTTTGTTGGCATCACATCGACAATGAGCGAATCATAAATCCAGCGACACATTGGAGCCCCATCACTGGTATCTTCTTTGAAGCCTCTATCCTTAAGCTGTTGCGAGAGAATGTAGTAATCATGATAGCTTAAAACCTCTACAATCACATCCACATCTTTTGTTTCTCGTGGTGGCGGTGCAGCAGGGTCGGTCACTAAAAATCCTGCTGTGCAGCCGCCAAGGAATACGACATCATTAACCAGTGATCCAAAACCGCTGGCAACCAACTCCAGCATTTCAATATTCGAGTCTCCCTCTCTCATGGTTAAGACAACCGCTGCTTAAGTTGATCAATCGCCATATTCCTCTCCCTAGCCCTGCCGCCACGAACAGCATCAACCAAAGCTAATAGCTCATAAAGCTCTGCATCATTCCGCGCACCCTTTGGTGCGTTCTTATGCAATGGTGAAAAGGATATGCCTCTCACCTCACCCTCGGCATCTGGCCAGACATGCGGTAGTTCGCTTGATGCAACGAAGGATTCAGCAAGAAGCGGAGCAAATGATGCAGTTGGCATGCCTCTGCATGGCTCACCGATGTCTGGCACAAATACAAAGCGTATGCCATGCACCAGCAGCTCTTTGAGGTTGGCCGATATCACCTTATAACCCTTATCTTTACGAATAAGGCCAGCCTTGATTAATTTCTGAATCGAGTCATGCACTCGCGATGCACTAAGCCCTAACGATTCACCCAAGCGCTGCATTGTCCAAGACTCATTCCTGAGCACAACTAGCTTCAAAACAACATATATATCTTGCGGTTTAAGCTCCATAATAACACCTCTAATATTCCATATTCTGGAATCTGGAATAAAGAATGTCAAGCGCCATGGCCTTCAACAAAGTTAAACCAATTGGTGAGAATCGTATGCCGCACAATAAAGAAAAAATGTCGCCCGCTTTTCTGCCGCCTTCAACCTCTGCCACAAATCTTGGGAATTTTTTCAACGTTCAAGACTTGACCCAAAAATTTCGTGCGCAAACTTTTTCCTCGTGCGTTACCTTCCTTTAAAAAGCTAACACCTTTATGTAGCGGGTTTTCTGGTGTGCTACAAATCAAAGCCACCACTAATAATAAACTTCTGAAGCAGTTTGTCGATTTCCACATTCACCTTGAACTGTGAAATGCTCGCACCTTTCAATGCTTCAAAATAAGCTTTGGCTTTGGTTTTATCAACGCAGCTTTTTAAATCATCAAAGCGGCCAAATTCATTGATGTTGGCGGCAGTGATGCCTGCATTCATCATACGGCTTAGCTTGCTTTTAAATGCGGCGATATTTTCATCGTCATTGCTACCCAACAGGCCAACTAGCTTGTTCATTTGCTCAATCTTAGCGGCAGCCAAATATTCTGTTATGTAGTCTCTAAAGGTTTTGCCTGCTTCAGGTTTAACATCACCACTTTGTACTTCATGCAGGAATATATTGGCAAATTTTTGTTCTTCCTGGGTGAGGGAAGCAAAAGATTTATGCAACTCATCGATTAGTTTTTCATGGTC
>JAJFLD010000117.1 GCA_021772875.1 Ghiorsea sp.
TCCCAACCAATATACCATAATTGTTAACAACAACGGTCCACTTGCTGATACGGGGCCTATCAATGTCGTAGATACTTTGCCGGTAGGTCTAAACTATGTTTCTGCATCAGGCACTGGCTGGACTTGCTCTTTTGCAGGAACACTTAGTTGCTCGCATCCTGGTCCCTTAGCCGTTGCTGCATCACTTCCACCCATTACGTTGACAGTTACTGCACCAGCCGTAGGTATAGTGACAAATACTGCTACTGTATCTGGTGGGTTAACGGATAGCGTAGTTTTAAATAATTCATCCAGCGATATAACAACTATTATCGCGCCTCCTATTTTAACCATAATGAAAATGGCAAATACTGCATCGGCTGCGCCAGGAAGCCTTATTGCTTATAACGTCATCACCACCAATACAGGCACGGGATCTGGCATCAATGTTAGTCAAGATGACAACTTGAGCCCTTACACTTCCTTTGGCATCGAATGTATGGGCCCTGGGCAATCCGTTGTTTTCACAGAAGGTAATCCTGCCTCAACGCTGACCCCTGGTGCACTCACAGTTTCTCACGATGGTGGGGCAACCTTTGTACCGATTGCAGCGCCAGGCGTTTGCACTTACGACCCAACAATCACCCACTTTAGACTTCCCATGACAGGAACCATACCGCCTCAAGGCACATACTCCCTGCAATATCAGGTGCAGGTTAAATAACAATCATTAACCATGCCGCTGCTGGCGTTTGTTATGACCTTGCTGCAATTTATCTTTTGGATTCTCTAAAAAGCTTTTCTTACCCTGCTCATCATAAGCAAATGGTTTAAGAAAGTTGGGTATTTTTCTACCTTCAAGTTTTAAAAGATCCAATAGCAGTAATTCTGCAACTTGCGTTTTGTTTGCACCTTGCACTTGCGTACGGTAACAAAATAAATAATATGCCAACCGCTCTAAGGCTATTTTCCATGTGCTGTTGCTTTGCGCATAAACCCATGTGGAAAAAAGAGAAAAATGCTTGAAAACATCACCATCAGACCATAACTGACTGATGCTTTTTTTGAAATTACCACTGTTGTAATACAAATTCCAAAATCTTGCGAAACGTTTCATATGCTGAATATCTCCGAAACTTAGCACATCATTTTTGAGAATATCATAAGGTGGGATGTCGGCATAAACCATGGCAAATTTTTCGTCGTGACGGTGCAAAGTTGTGCCTGCTAGTTTTTTTAAGATACCAATTTGAATTTCTGAATCTGTCATACCCGCCAACTGATTTAAACCTTCACCAAAACTTTGCAACGTTTCACCTGGTAGCCCCACAATCAAATCCAAGTGCATATGCGCAGATGTTTCTTGTTCTAAAAAGGCTATGTTCTGGGTAATTTTCTCCATTTTTAAGTTGCGATGTATATTTTTTGCAACCTCAAGATTTAAAGTTTGAATACCAATCTCAAGTTGTAATGTTGCTGGCGCAAACAGTGTCATACGTTGTTTCAACGCCTCAGGAAAATGATCGGGAATCACCTCAAAATGTACAAAATAGGGTAATGGTTTAGACAAAAAGAAATCCAACAACCGCGAAGCAATTTTAACATTGAGATTAAAGGTGCGATCAATAAATTTAAAATTGCGCACACCTCTCAACCACAATTTTTCCAATGCCTCTAAAAAGGTATCTATATCAAAATTCCTAACCTTGTCATCCATGGACGATAAACAAAATTCACATTGAAATGGGCAACCACGAGAGGCCTCCACATAGATATAGCGATTGGCCACATCTTCATCGGTGTAATCATCATAGGGAAGCTCAATACGCTTGATATCCGGCAACTCCGCCTTGATGATGCGCTCTGTTGGTTTAAGACCACCCATCAAAGCTTTACTCAATTGATAAAATGCCAAATCAGCTTCACCTTGAACAATATAATCAGCTGCATCAAAATTCACCCGCATCGGCAAATAACTAACTTCAGGCCCACCTAAAACTACAATCGTCTGTGGCGATACCTTTTTAATGGTGGCCACAAGCTCTGCACACAAACTAGCATTCCAAATATACACGCCCAGACCAATCAAACGCGGTTGTTGAGCTAACAGCTGTTCGGCAACATCCTGAATTTGATCATTTATGGTAAATTCACAAATTTTGGTATTGGTTTTTAACTCTTGCATATTGGCATATAGGTAGCGCAAACCAATGGAACTATGCGAATATCGAGCATTTAATGTCGTGAGAAGAATGGCAGGTGTTATCATAAGTCAAACAGCGTAATCATTTCACACCCAAAAACCTAGACTCTTGTGACAACGCTACTTGCCAAAGATAGTTTTTTAGTAAACATACGCTTTATGATGATGTTATTTACTTGGTACTATAATGCCTGAACTTATGAATATAGAACATAAGCTCTCTCAACAGCTAAAAAATGCTAATATTAAAAGTGTTGAAGACAAAGAAGCCGTTTCCATGCTGGCAAAAGCTAAAAACCTCATCCAAAATAAAAAATGGGCTGATGCAGCTATGCATTATGCAGCATTGGCAAATGCTTTACCCAAAGATTCTAATCTTTCCTTACTTACTGCCCGCACCTACCAAAAAGCTGAAAATCTCAACCATGCTTCCCGCTGGTATTTAGAAACAGCCGAACGTTATGCCAAGCAATACCATGTATCAAAAGCTATAGCCACCTTGCGGATGTATGTACAGCTCAATCCTGACGATAAAGAAAACCCCAAACGTATTTATGAATTGTGCCGACAACATGGCGCAAGTGATGATCCACCATCCATGATTTTAAGCGAAGAAGATCGTGCTAGCAGCAAATTATTGGCAAATGATTTATTCAAAGGTGTTGATAGTAAAAATTTCGATGATTTGCTTAAAGTTTTTAAATACCATGAGCTTGCTGATAAAGAAGTACTCACGCATATGGGTGATAAAGCTGAATCTTTATTCATTATCATCAGTGGTGCCATTGAAGGTTACCTTACCTTAAACAACAAACGAACTTATCTTGGTGATGTTTCTGAAGATGATATCTGTGGCGAAACCGCTTATTTCACAGGTGGTCGCCGCACAGCTGAACTGGTGGCCAAAGGTGAGACACAAGCCTTTGAACTACCCTATGCTGCCCTAGATGTATTCAAACAAAAATTGCCAGGCTTTAATAAATATATTGAAGATTTATACCGCTCCCGCATGCTCATCAAACAACTTGCACTTACACCCGTTTTTGAAGTTGTCAGCCCAGAATGTCGCGATGAAGTCGCTGCCAAGATGAAAGCCGTTAAAGTTTCAGCAGGCAAAATTTTATTTAACCAAGGCGATGACTCACTTGATTTATACCTGGTTCGCTCAGGAAGATTAGCCATCACTGTAGATGTGAAAAACAAACCACGTTTACTTAAAACTATTGAGACAGGTGGCATTATTGGTGAAATAGCTGTCGCCGCCAATAAAAAACGCACCGCCACTGTGCGTACTGTTTCTGATTGCATTTTGATGCGTTTGGAAGGTGCTGAGTATGAAAAACTCTATGCCCAATGCCCAGCTTTAGGAAAACTACTGCATCAACTTAAAACCAAACATATCCAAGAAACGCTAAACCTGATGAAAAATGTAAAAATCGTTGAGGGTGATGATACTTGCGAAGTATTGTTAAAAGATGTTTGGACTTCGAAATAAAAAGTTAAGCTTGTAAGTATAACATATACAAATATGCAATATAACCAGCAAGTAATAACCCGCCTTTAATTCTGCTTATTTTCCCAGGCCCTTTAAAGGCATATGCCATCACAAACAATGCGATAGTGAAAACAAACATCACAGGCATATCTCGGGTCAATGTTTCCTGATCGAAGCTGCCAGGTGAGAAAAAGGCCGGCATAGATAACACAGCAAAAATATTAAACATGTTTGAACCAATGATATTACCAACAGCCAATTCTGTTTGGTTTTTTAAAACACTCATGATCGAAGCAACAAGCTCTGGTAAACTTGTACCAATCGCCACAATCGTCAAACCAATAATCAAATCACTCATCCCAAGCAGGGTTGCCACTTGTACTGCTCCCCATACCACCAAGCGAGAGCTTATCAGCAACACAACCATGCCAACAATTAGCCATAAGATTGATGTTTTCATGTCATAATTATCAGGGATAACGTCTACAAACTCTGCTTCTAAAGTTGCATCACGCTCGCGCACACCCAACTTAAACAGCCACCATACAAGCAACAACAGCCCTGTTGCCAAAACAAACCCATCCATACGTGACAAATCGCCATCTAACATCAAGGCTAAGGCAATACACATGATTAAAAACAACATTGGAAATTCACGCTTATACAATTTGGATTCTACGGCCAATGGTGCGATTAAAGCCGTCATCCCTAACACCAAGCCAATATTTGCAATATTCGAGCCCGTTGCATTACCAATACCTAAATTATTATTGCCCTCAATGGCAGCAAGAAAAGAAACAAGCATTTCTGGTAAAGACGTACAAAGGCTCACAATCGTTAAACCAATAACAAGTGGAGGTACCTGAAAGTTTACCGCAATACCCGATGCACCATCGACAAAACGATCCGCACTCCAGACCAATAAACCAAGACCAATGACAATAACAACACAAGCAATCAACATCTAACATACCCCTTCTTTACACAACTACGAATATTAACAAGCAAACCTAAAAAATACGACCTTCACAAAAACAAACTTGAATCATTGCTTATCATGCTTCATCCTTGCACCCACGCAATTGAGGAGGAGCTTAACTCATGGATACAGCTACACTTTATTCAGCACGACGAAACATGGTCGAATACCAAATTCGTTGTTGCAAAGTTTTGGATCCCGACTTGATTGATATGCTCATCAACTCACCACGTGAGAAATATGTGCCTGAACATGTGGCCAGTTTGGCTTATATGGAAGGTTCTGTCCCCCTACCCCAGCATCAAGAAATGTTAACGCCTCTGCAAGAAGCTCAGATTTTACAAGCTTTGGCATTAAAAGGTGACGAATCTATACTTGAAATTGGCACAGGCACTGGATATTTATCTGCATTATTAGCTCTTCAGGCCGACACTGTTGTTAGCTGTGAAATCCATGCCGAGCTTGTCGCCTTGGCCAATAAAAACTTAAGCGAGAACGGCATAGAGCAAGTCAACGTAGTACATGTTAATGCCATGGATAAAGAAGCATTAACTGCTGCAGGCATAGGCAAAGATTTTGATGTCATTGTATTGGCAGCCGCACTAGAGCACATACCCGAACATATCCAAAACCTTTTAGCTGCAAATGGTCAAATGATTGCATTTATTGGCAAAGAGATTGTAACACTCGAACATCATCAATTCACAAATGGTATGCATACAAAAATTGGTATCACGGAAACACGTTTGTTACCCATGGAAGGCATAGTTAAAGAACGCGAGTTTGTATTCTAAGCAACAAACATAAAATCTTTCATTATCTAAATATCAAAACCAAACCATAAAAAAGGCTGCAAATGATGCAGCCTTTTTTATTTTAATACTTTTTCCAAACACCTTGTAAATAATAGTTTGGAATACGTACTGCAAATTTATTGAATCGCCCTTCAAGCGCCTCGTAGTGACAGGTTTCACAGCGAGCAAAAGTGCGTACATCTGGGTTTCCTTCAACCATTTCTGGCCTTATCATATCATGTACAAGCTTGAAATATTTAACATCACTAATCCGCAATGGTAGCTCATCACTTTCGAGTAAATTCATCATAGGTTGCGCATAAACGTTTTCTACTTTATCCGCTGCATTATCTTGCAAATAATTCGATATTTCTATGCCTATATCTTTTTGTACTTCAGCATTATCACCAAAATGATTATTCAACCCTTGCATCAGCTTGGCCCATGAACGTGCAGGCAATGTGCTTGGTGCATAAAGCATATGACATGCTGCACAAGCTTTCTCATAAGCTAAGTTTTTTTCTTTGGGTAAAATGTTAAGTTTAGGAATATAGTCCTGTAGCCAAGTTTGTTCCCCAGGATCTTGCCACAATGTACGGGTGGCCGCCAAAGATCCAAATAAAACAACCCCAATCATCAATATCCAAAACATTTTCTTACTCATTTCAGCTCCCCTCACTCAAGATGCAAAACCTAACACAGCTAATAAATAAACCACACTATTTGCCCCAATATGCAAAGCAATAGCCACCCACAGTGAACGGCTCCATTCATAAGCAAGCGCAAAAATAATACCACCTGCAAGCTGTGGCGAAATAATCAAACCATGATGTAACAATGAAAATAATGTGGCACTCACCGCAACAGAGAAAAATACACCCCAACGTTCACGTAAAATACGATACAACAAACCACGAAAAAAAATCTCTTCTACGATTGGTGCAAGCAAAACCATCAATAATACGCCTTGCAAACCATGTAGCCAGGCAGGCACTGTAACATACAAAAACCACGTTGGTTGCACGGCATACAATAAAGCTGCAGAAGCACCACAGGTTATCGCAATTTGAAAAAATATGTTAACCGCTTGGCGATTGGGTTTGTTTAAACCCAAACTTTCAATCACTTGAAAGTGTCGAATCAATGCCACCAGCACCAGCAATTCCAACAAGCGCAAGCAACTGATGACTGCCAGGTCATGGCCTTGCAAGGCTGTGATATATGCTAAGCTAAAAGCACCGCACAACTCCATCACAAGGTAGAGCAACCAGCCCATCAATAAAAAACGATAGGGAAGAAGTGGAAATGCTTGGGTTTTCAAAATAACAGTTAACCTATTGTTTCAATAGAAACCTGATCATTGGTATAAATACAAATGTCTCCTGCCACTTTCATGGCTTCGCGCACACAGCCTTCCGCATCCAAATCACTTTTGCGCAGCAATGCTGTTGCCGCAGCCCTGGCATAAGAACCACCTGAACCAATTGCAGCCACGCCTTCGTCTGGCTCTAACACATCGCCATTACCTGAGATAATTAACGTACGCTCGGCATCGGCCACAATCATCATCGCTTCAAGCTTACGTAAGACACGATCGGTTCGCCAATCTTTGGCAAGTGCGACTGCCGCACGTGTTAAGTTTGCGCCATGTTCATCCAACTTGACTTCAAACTTTTCAAACAAGTTCATCGCATCTGCCGTTGAACCAGCAAAACCTGTTAAAATCGAACCATCACGAATCGCTCTAACCTTTCGTGCACCATGCTTGAGCACAGTGTCTCCAAATGATACTTGTCCATCGCCAGCAATGGCTACTTTCCCATTCTTACGTACACAGCAAATCGTTGTCGCTTTCCATGTTTCCATCACTTATACCCCATCTCGACTCACTTTAACTCTCAGTTTCAGGCGAAACAATATTGGCTGTGGCAATCAAGGCTCCCATGCCACCCACCAATGCCCCACCAATAATCAGAGGCAACAGCATAGACCAGCCACTCAATGCAATACCTAAACTATCTTGCCAGCCCGAGCTAAACCAAAGCAATGGCCATAACAAAAACCAAGCAAGAAAACCTGCTCCCGCTCCAAGTGCCAATCCTTCCAAAACAAAGGGTAAACGCACAAACCATTCTTTGGCACCCATCAAACGCATCAAATACACTTCATCGGCACGGGCCAACAAAATCATCCGTAACGTATTCGACACAATCAACGCCATGGCCAGTGCTAGAATAAGAGTGGCAAACCAAGCAAGGCTTTGCACTGTGCCAAGCACATCACCTGCTTCAACAAGTTTGAGCTCATCTTCATTGATCATGCCATAATTACGTTCTGCAACATCTTGAATTTCGCTGAGCACTGTTGCCACTCTTGGCTCATGCAAAGTAATTTCAATGCTATCAGGTAGATGTTTGCTCAAACCCTCTGCATTCAAATTACTGCCACCCAACCACTTCTCCATCCAACGTTGCGCTTCTGCATCTGAAATCAAATGCAAAGATTGCACACCTTCAATATGGCTTAATCTATTTTGCAAAGCTTCCAATGATGTTTGATTTTTTTCATCGACATACACATGCACTTTCACCTGTTCTTGCCATGAACCAACCCATTGCTGACCACCTTGCAATGCCAACCAAATCAAAGCCACCGACCATAATGCAACAGCAACAATCACCAGTGCTAACACTTGATGCACACCAAATGGTGGCAGCTGCCAGCCACCTGGCAATCGCATGGATGTTTGATGGTTATGTTTGAGCTTAGGCGCAGAGCGTTTTAATGATTTCATGCTTTTTTCCCCGTCACCAATGAACCTTGATGCAATTGCACAACCAATCCAGGGTGAGAAGTCAAAAGATGTAAATCATGGGTTGCCATCAAAACTGTAGTACCGAGTTTGTTGAGTGACATCAGCAAATCAAGCACATGACGCGCTGTATCATCATCAAGATTGCCTGTTGGTTCATCAGCTAAAATCAGTGGTGGGTTGGAAATCATTGCCCTGGCAATAGCAATGCGCTGCTGCTCGCCACCTGATAATGTTTCAGGGTATGACCACAATCGATCTTCTAGGCCAACAAATGCTAAAACTTTTTTAACCCGTGGCAGCAATCGAACCGCATCCCAACCTTGCACCCGAAGTGGCATGGCCACATTTTCAAAGATTGTGCGCGAAGCGAGCAAACGATTGCCCTGAAAAATGATCCCAATCCGTTGGCGTAATTCACGAACTTGCCCTTCTGTTGCTCCACGTATCGTTGTATCTTGTACTTTAAGCTGCCCTGAAGTGGGCCGAAGACCACCATACATCATCTTTAATAACGTTGATTTTCCTGCACCACTTTCGCCAATCAAATACACAAAGCTGCCTTGAGGAATATCCATATTCAGCCCCGACAATGCCACTTTCCCTGTCTGGTAGCGCATCATCAAATTACTCATATGTATCATCGTTTGCTCTTGGCTCATGGGCTAAGCGTAACGGCACAGGTCCATGCTGTCAGTAGGCAAGCCACTCAAACTTTGTCAGAGTTGGCAAATGCGTGTTGTTTGCCCTGAGTGCTTTGCTTCATACCAAGTTGAAGCTGTGATTAAAAATGCTGTTTTGGTCTGTTACCGCTGTAACACCGAATTCGATAGCTATGGTAATCGGGTTGTTGCAGGCAATGCCACGGCACAAATTTTCCAACAACAAGAAGAACAAGCGCCCACCTTTGGTTTACGTGATTTGATGCAATCGGGCATGAAAAAACGGCGCTCAAAATTTTGGTTATGGATGATACTACTTTTAATATCCGTTGCTGCTGCTGGATTAGTCCGTAATTGGGAGCAATGGTCGCATCATAGCCTTATCCGTGGTTACACCATGAAAATTCAGCCCAAGACAGCTGTTTTGGATCGGGACTGGGAAATATTACCTACTTCTATCCACACCCAATGGTTAAAACGCGCAGATAATAGCCTTGTTCTTATCCTTGAAGGGCAAGTGGAAAATAAGGTCAGCATTGCCTTACCCACACCAGAAATAAAAATCACATTTATTACACAAACAGGTCAAAACACAGAACTCATTCAAGCCATCACAGAGCCCGCCAGCCTTGATGTGTTAACGACAGTTCCTTTTATGTCACCACCAGTGGATAAAACACCCGTCAATGCTTTAGGCTCGCGTGGTTTTTTGCTTGTTATCGAAGATGTGCCACTGTCTACACAATATCTTTTGCTTCATGCTTTGGCCGTGCAGAAAAAAGGTAAAACTCAACTATAACGTATCTGCCTTCTTATGTGTTTGATACATTGATGGTTTGTTTGCAACCCCATTTCATCATTTTTATAACTTGGCCACCAACATACCCAACCAAGCCATCGCTATACAAAGTACGACGGAACCAATCGTGTGTATAAGGCTGGTGGTGATAGAACCAAGCTCAATCAGACGAACAGTCTCTACTGAGAATGTTGAGAAGGTGGTGAATGAACCTAAAAATCCAACAATTAATAGTAAACGCAACAAATCACTCAAATGTGTTTTATCTAAAAACCAAATCACCAAGAAACCCAAGGCGAAGCTACCCACTGCATTGACCAACAATGTTGCCCACGGATAACCCGTCCCCAGCCAACGTTGCATCAACAACACTACCCACCAACGACAAACTGCGCCTGCTGATGCTCCCACTGCAATGGCTAAAACTTGTTTCATGTGCTTCTACCTTTTTCTAAGTTTTTCGCTTTTCTGAACGCCTTGCTTCTAACCAACGCTTACGTTCTGCCAAGGTTTTTTCAAAACCTCGCTCTACAGGCTCAAACAAACTTACCTCATCCATAGCTTCAGGGAAATGTTTTTGCGTGACAACCGCATCTGACTCATTGTGAGCATATTGATAACCCTGCCCATGCCCAATGTTTTTCATCAACGTCGTAGGGGCGTTTTTAAGATGTTTGGGTACATCGTGATGTTGCGTTTGTCTGGCCAAATGACGCGCTGCTTTTTCAGCCTGATAAACTGCATTACTTTTGGGTGCCAGTGCCAAATAAATAGTCACTTCAAATAAACCTTGTTCACCTTCAGGAGAGCCCAAAATTTCAAACATCTTCTGCGCATCCAAAGCAAGCGTTAACGCTTTAGGATCGGCTAAGCCAATGTCTTCAGTGGCCATGCGAATCAAGCGGCGCGCTAAATATAAAGGTTCTTCCCCTGCCTCCAACATTCTTGCCAGCCAATAACATGCTGCATCAGCATCGGAGCTGCGAATAGATTTATGTAAGGCGGAAATAAAATCATAATGCGCATCACCATCTCTATCATAACGGGCTTGCCTGCGTTGCCATTGCTGCTCAACATCTTCATCAGACCACAACTTATCAGCATCTGCATCAAACAATGATTCAAGGGCATTCAAAGCATATCGCGCATCACCATCGGCCACCAAAGCCAACCATGCAATCGCCTTATCTACCACAGCAAATGATGGTGATTGTTTTTGCAACACACCTAAACCACGTTTGAGAATATGTTCAATTGCATTGGCACTTAAAGCTTGAAGCACAATGACACGGCAACGGGATAATAAGGCATTGTTGAGGGTGAATGAGGGATTTTCTGTTGTTGCGCCCACTAGAATCAAAGTGCCATCTTCAAGATAAGGCAGCAAAACATCTTGTTGGGCTTTGTTGAAGCGGTGAATCTCATCAAGAAAGAGTAAATAGGTGCGGCCTGTTTGTTTGGCTTGCGCCACCACATCCTGCACTTCCTTTTTGCCCGCTGAAACTGCGGAGAGCTGGGCAAAAGGCATCTCTGCATGTTCTGCCATGATACGTGCCAATGTTGTTTTACCTACACCCGGTGGGCCCCAAAAGATGCAAGAGATGGCTCTGCCTTCTTGAATGCTATGGGCAAACCAGCCACTTGGTTCAGTACATTCAAGTTGACCTTGAACTTCTGCTAAGGTGGTAGGGCGCAACCTATGGGCAAGCGGCGTTTGCACATCCGACAATAACAACCCCGGCAGTGCCATATTCATCTGTTTAGAATCTTTTACGCAATGAAAACATAAAGCTATAACGTGCATCGCTGTATTTTCCAGCGTAAGCACCCTTTGCATCTGCACTTGGGTAAAGCATGGCTGTGTATGCGACATCCAAATGCATACCCATTGTTTTACCACCAAAACCAGCCGTCAGGCGGTGGCCAGCCAAATCAGACAGCATAGGCTGATAATTCGAAATAGCATTGGCCGCTTGTTCATAACCATAACCAAAACGAAGTTGTGTATCATTTCGCCAATACCAAGTAAGGCCTAACAAAACATCCGTCGTGTTTTTAAAGTTCACTGCCAAAGCTTGTGTATTTGCACCATTTTTATTGACGTTTAAATCTTTAAATGATGACCACGTGCTATGTTTAATATCAAGCTCCACAAGCATTTCATCATCTAAAAGATTATGTGCCAAACCCACATTCCACTCATCAGGTAAAGTGATATCCAAGCTTGAACCTGCACCATCGCTTAAATTTGCACTTGCGCCTTGACGCAAATGCACACCTAAGGCCCAAAAGGGCATAAATTCCCAACGCAGACCTGCGTGTACACCCAATTTACTCCAGCTTGAGCCTGAAAAAGATGACCCATTGCTGGTCAGTGATAAACGTTCGTCGTAAATATCCAAACCTGCAGAAACACCCAACGTATTATTGACACGCCAAAATACATCAGAGGCATAACGTGTCATGTTTAAATCAATATTACCCAACGTTGGGAATGCCGCTCCCCAATTGGCATGGGTGCCATAAGGTGTGGAGATATTTGCTGCAACACCCCAATCATCACCCTTGGGCAACCAAGAAAATGCGAAGGTGTTTGCTGCTGCCATTTTGATGTCACCATCATAAGTGACGCCTGCAACGCCTACCCTGCTCGTGCGGTAACGCGTCTGATTACCAAAAGATGCTTGCACACCTTCCTGCCAAGCCAATCCTGCTGGGTTATAAAATACGGCTGAAATATCATCTGCTGCTGCCACCACAGCATTGGCAGCACCCGCCCCTGATGGTGCCAAATCCAAATTGGCAAAAGCCGCAGCTTGCACTTGAGAAACGGATAAAATGGATGTGAACAAGGCACAAGACATATAAAATTTAAAACTTTGTTTCACCAACAAAAAATTCACTATAAAGCTCCACTTTCATCCGTGCCATTGGCATCAAAACCAATGACATCTACACCTTCAGGCACAACAAATTCAAAGACACTTTTATCTGGCGTTGTTTTATCAACATCCAACATATACAAACGATTGCTATTACCCAATACATCCCTGCTCTCAATCCAACGCAATGTTTTATCTTGTATGCCCAACCACACTTCAACGGCTTGATTTTGTTGCTGCGGTTTAGTTTGTCCAATACGCACATGCCAAACAGCATAACCTGAATCAGCATCTGCAACATCCAATACCACGACATCCGCCAAACCAATACGCCCATCCAGCAGTTGCAGGACTACAGGGTCTACTTCACCCAAATCTTGCAACTTTTGCGCCTGCATCAAATCTGGTTCATACAACAACACCCCATCACCATTACTCACATAAAGCTGTTCATAAGGTTTGATATAATGCCATCTAAACTTTCCTGGGCGCAAAACTGCCAAAGTTCCAGTATAAATGCGTTCCCCACCTTCATTATAACTCAGTACCTGTTTAAAAGTGCTGGAAAACCCCGGCATACTGGACATACTTTCCAAAGCAATGCCCAAATCAGAACTGGCCACCACAGGCGTTTCTTTGGCATAAAGCAAACTCGAACACAGCAATAGCGGCAAAAGAAGATAACGTAACATATTAGAAGATATATTATTCAAAATGGCCTGCATCCTCTGCCGAACGCGACAAAACTTGGCGAACCCCACCTGCACCAGGTGGTGAAACCAAACCATCACGTTCCATTTGTTCGACAATACGACTGGCACGATTATAACCAATTCTTAAATAACGCTGCACCATAGACACTGAACACTTACCCTTATCGGCAACCAAATCAGCAGCCTCATTATATTTTTCATCTTTCTCATCGCTCAAATCTTCGGTCTCTGCACCATCAGCTTCCAGTGAGGTATGGAACACTTCCATGCGGTATTCAGGTTCACCCTGCTTCTTCACATGTTCCACCAAATCCATCACTTCTTGGTCATCAATGAATGCCCCATGCACCCGATGCACATCCCTGCCCAAATTCGAAAACAAAGCATCACCATGACCCAACAGTTGCTCAGCACCCATTTGATCTAGAATCGTGCGCGAATCAATTTTCGAGGATACTTGGAATGCCAAACGGCTTGGTAGATTTGCTTTAATCAACCCTGTAATCACATCCACACTTGGGCGTTGGGTGGCCAAAATCAAGTGTAAGCCCGCTGCACGAGCTTTTTGAGCCAATCGACAAATCGATTGCTCCACATCTTTACCCGCGACCATCATCAAGTCTGCCAGCTCATCAATAAGAATAACAATATAAGGCATGTGTTCGGCAGTTTCACCTTCCACACCTTCTTTTTTATTCTTTTCAGCAAGTTTATTAAAACCAGCAATATTACGCACACGTGTTTCCGACATCAAACGGTAACGGCGCTCCATTTCGTACACTGCCCAAGCCAATGCTTTGGCGGCTTTGTTGGGATTGGTTACCACTGGCACCAACAAATGCGGAATATCATCATACATCGATAATTCAAGCATTTTGGGATCCACCATAATCATACGTAAATCTTTGGGTGAATATTTCATCAACAGTGAACAAATCATGGTATTGACTGATACGGATTTACCCGAACCCGTTGTGCCTGCAACCAACAAATGTGGCATTTTTGCCAAATCTGCCACCACGGGTTGGCCTGCAATATCCACGCCTAAAGCCATGGGTAAAATATGTTTTTTATCCGCAAAAATTTTGCTCGCCAACACCGCGCGCATATACACCATTTCACGCTCTTCATTGGGCAGCTCAATACCAATCGCATTTTTACCCGGAATATTACCCGCCACACGCACACTGTTGGCAGACATGGACCGCGCCAAATCATCTTGCAGAGAAATTACTTTGGATACCTTTGTCCCAGGTGACAATTCAAATTCAAATTGCACCACGACAGGCCCTGGTTGAACCGCCACCACTTGACCTTCAATGCGATAATCAAGCATCTTTTTCTCAAGCATTCGCGACATCGCTTGCAAGACTTCTGCGCTGTATGTTTTGGCCGAATGTTGATGTTCTTTAAAGATATTAAGCGAAGGCAACTCAAACTCACCATTGGGCTTACCAAGGGCGAGCTGGGGCTGATGTTCTTCAATGCGCACGCGCTCTGCAATCTCCACAACTTCAGGTCGAATAATTTCGGGCTCTGAGTTTTGGATATGAACAGGGCGTTTCTTTTTTTCTTCAACTCGGGCTTCACGCCCTTCAACACGTTCGTGTTTTTCTTTGACTTGTGTGACTACACGCCCTTGCAAGGATTTTAATACATCTAGCACGCGCACACCAAGCAAAAGCAAACCTTGGGCTATTTTTTTAATCACCATCAACAATGAAATATGCGATGCCACCACAAAGCTGCTTAATAACATCGTTACCAAAACCACATCACGGCCAACCATATACAAAACACTGGTTAAACTTTGGGCAAACAAATAACCAAACGCACCGCCTGCACCTGCCGGCACAGCACTCACGGCAACGTGTGATGCACACAACGCAGATAAGGCAAGCATGAAAGGAATCCAAAATAGGGCTGTCCAATCACCAAAAAATGGGCGTTTATCATAAGCAATGCGATAGGCCACAACCACAACCAACACAAGAAAAAACCATGAGCCATAACCAAAGAGTTGCATCAATATGTCGGCAGTAGATGCACCCACTACGCCCATCATATTTTCAGGCAAAGTTTGTGTTGTGTTATTAAAGGATGGGTCTTCAGGGTTGTAACTGAACAGGGCTAAAAACAACATCACAACCATCGCTAGCAATAAAAATGCTAACGACTCGCGCCATATTGTTTTCGGATTCAAAACATCCAAGCCCAAAACCTCACACCTCCAAAATTGTAGTCACAACCATGGGGCGACGACCCAATTTTCGTTTACACCAGCGGCGTATCCACAGCCGCACTTCTTCGCGGGCTGCATCCATATCTGCCAATGTTTCTTGGCTCAAAGTTTCTAAGTGAATCCGCAAACTTGCTGCGGCTTCATCAAAAACTGCTTCAGAAACTTCACTGTTTAACACACCACGTGTCAATAGTTCTGGTTCACCAAGCACCCGCCCTTCGTTTTGATCAATCAAAACAATGGCTGTAATCATGCCTTCATCGGCCAAAGCGCGACGATCTTTTAACACTGCGTGATTAACTTCATCACGCCCTGAATCATCAACAAATACGGCCCCTGCATGAAATGATGGACCATGTTTAATCTGTTCATTGGTGACCACAACACTTTGTCCATTTTCTGCAATGATAGTATTTTCAAAGACCACATTGGTTTTCACTGCCAATTGCTGATGTTCTACCAAATTGCGATATTCACCATGTACGGGATACATATATTTTGGCCGTGTTAGCTGAATCATAGTTTTGAGCTCATGAGCATTGGCATGACCAGAAACATGCAAATGAGCTTGTCCTGCATGCAAAACCCTTGCACCACGACGATAAATATGATTAAACAGACCTGCAATAACACGCTCATTACCTGGAATGGATGACGATGAAAAGATCACCAAATCACCCACACCCAAACGCAATTTAGGGAAATTATTTTGGGCAATTCTTGATAAAGCAGCTCGCCACTCACCTTGGGAACCCGTTGCAATAATCAGCAATTCGTTGTCTGGTATATTTTCAGTGGCACGTACATTCACCACTTGGCTGTCTGGCAAATTCAAACGCCCCATCAATTTGGTGATTTCAACATTTTTTTCCAAACTGCGCCCTGCAAAAGCAACCTTGCGACCACAAGCTAAAGCTGCATCCACAATTTGCTGAATACGAAACATATTGGATGAAAATGTTGATACAATCACTTTACCTGTACATTGAGAAACCGCTTGTTTTAGTGGCGCGCCTACACTGCGTTCACTATCACTACTACCTGTGCGGGTGGCATTGGTAGAATCCGAACAAAGCAAAAGCACACCTTGATCACCAAGGCGAGAAAAACGATGCAATTCTGTGCAGCGCCCATCAATAGGCGAAGGGTCAAACTTAAAATCACCTGTATGAATAATTGCACCCAAAGGGGTATGAATAGCAACTGATACTGCATCCATAATCGAATGTGTGACAGGAATAGCTTCCACTTGAAATGGACCAATTTGGGTGAGTGTGCCATCTTCAGGTAAAGGGTGTAGATCAGCTTTAAACTTCACCTCTTCCATTTTATTCTTAATCAAAGCCAAGGTGATGGGCGTGCCCCAAGCAGGAAGCTTTAAACGTGGCAAGATAAAGGGAAGCCCACCAATATGGTCTTCATGTCCATGGGTTAAGACAATGCCATGAATATTCAGACCCAAGGCATCAAGTGCCGAAATATCTGGAATCGTAATATTGATACCATGTTGTCCTGGTTCAGGAAAACCCATACCACAATCAAGAATAAGCGCATCATCATCGATGGCGTAAACCATCATGTTTTTACCAAATTCGCCAACACCACCAAACGGGAAACAACGAACCACAGGGTTTGCCATCAAGCATGTCCTCTGCTGCCTGGTTTAATTGCAGGCAAATGTCCTTCTTGACACATCGGGCAGGTTTCTGAGGCAAATGTCTCAACATCCAAGGCAATCACTGTGTGATGCGTTATGTCAAAACGATCTTGTTGTTGGGGTGCTCTATCAACCACAGCTAAAATTGTAGTGGGTTTACCACCAAACTCTCGCACCACAGCAATACATTCACGCACTGAACCACCCGTGGTAATCACATCTTCAACCACCAACAAACGTGAACCTTCAGGGATTGAAAAACCACGACGCATTTGCATCTCACCTTCTTTACGCTCAGTAAAGATAAATGGCTTATCAAGCTGGCGAGCAACTTCTTGACCAATCACCAAACCACCAATAGCAGGTGAAACCACCATATCATAATCATCAGGATTGATATCTTTGATAAGCTCAGTGGCAAGCGCTGTGGCATTACGCGGCTGCATCAACACCAAAGCTGATTGTAAATAACGCGCAGAGTGGCGCCCACTTGATAAAACAAAATGCCCATTTAACAAGGCACCTGCATCTTCATACATCTTCAACATTTCTTGTTCTGTCACGAACTATTCTCCTGACTCAACAAGGGTAACTTTTTTCATTACATCACCTTGTTTTACGCCATCAATCAGCTCCATACCATCAATCACTTGACCAAAAATAGTGTATTGATTATCCAAATGCGGCTGAGGACCATAACAAATATAAAATTGGCTTCCTGCTGAATCGGGATCAGCCGTGCGTGCCATAGCAAGCGTGCCACGCACATGTTTTTTATGATTAAATTCAGCTTTTAACTTAAATCCTGGCCCACCCATACCTGTACCATCAGGGTCGCCACCTTGTGCCATGAAACCAGGAATCACGCGATGAAAAGTCAAACCATCATAAAACCCTTTGGCTATCAAAGATTTAAAGCTTTCCACTGTGACTGGTGCCACGTCTGGATACAACTCTATTGTGACCACACCTGTTTCTAATTCAATTTTAACTGTATTGCTTTCACTCATTTTTTTCTCCTTACTTTGATTATTGTTGCTTGACTCTAATTTTTGTATTTCATTTTTATGCGAAGTTGCTTGCGCGGCATGTACATTCATCAAACCGACAATGCTTACGGCAAGTAATGCCATCCAACCACGCCATAATATTTTATTTCTCATTTCAATTTCTCCTGTGCCGAAGGTAAAACACGGTCTGGCTGCAATAGACCAACTTTTGCTTCAAGTGTGGCCGTGCCCAGCACCATGTCTTCATGGCAAACACAACATAACACATCATGCCCAATCTCATCTTGCACATGCAAACGTTGTCCCTGCACAAAACGCTTTGCCTCAGCCAAGGCAAGCTGAATAGGATGCAAGTCGCGCAACCATGTTTGCAACGGGAGAATACACGCTTCTTTTTTTTCTTCCAGTTCCTCAATCGTCACCATCATTTCTGCTGGCCAGCCACCACTATTGGTACGGCGCAATTGGGTGACGCAACCACCATAACCCAAAGCTTCGGCGATATCTCTGGCCAGCGCACGGATGTAAGTACCCTTGCTACAATCCACCGCTAAAGTGACTACAGAACCTTCAAAATTTAATAATTCAATGGCTTTGATTTCAATTTCTCTCGGTTGCAAACTGACTTGCTCACCGTGCCTTGCCAGATCATGCGCCCGTTTGCCATTGATACGAATCGCTGAATATATTGGTGGCATTTGCTGTAACACACCGACAAATTTATGTAATGTTGCTTCTAAAAGCTCTGGCTCAACCTGAACGTCGTCAAAACGACTGACAACCTCACCTTCCAAATCCAAGGTGTCCGTTTGAAAAGCCATATCAAAACTGACCTCATAACTTTTCTCAGCATTCAAACCCATGCCCGCAAAACGTGTCGCATCACCCAATAAAATAGGCAACATACCTGTTGCCAATGGGTCGAGTGTGCCAGCATGACCTGCCTTGGGTCGTTGTTTTCTATTTTTTTGTTCAGGTTTGGAAAATAAATGAATCACATGGTTGACTGCTTTACGCGAAGTCCAACCTTTGGGTTTATCAAGAAATAGGACACCACATAGGTGTGCTGCTTTGTTCATACAGAAAAAACATCATCCACAACAAGACTAACTTTGGCATACACTTCTTCCAAGCTGCCGGAAACAGCGCAACCTGAGGCGTACTTGTGTCCACCACCACCAAGTTTTGCAGCCACTGCACCCACATCACAACCTGCTTTACCACGAAAGCTTACTTTCCAGCGCTTTTCGCTTTCAGGGCGAATAAAAACGACAGCTTCAACACCATCCACACTGCGGCTAACATCAATATAACCTTCAGTATCTTCTAAGGCCGCGCCTGTTTCATCAAGCATGTTTTGATCAACATGCATCCAAGCTGAGCGACCATCATGTTTGATGGCTAAAGTTTGTAAGGCACGTGTTAATAAAGTGAGCCTAGCTAAAGGTTGGCTATCATAAATTGCATCGGCAGCAACAGCCGGCTCAGCACCGGCATCAATCAACGCCGCGGTCATTCTATGTACATCGGCATTAACACGATCAAGATGGAAACTTGCTGTATCAGTCAGCACGGCTGCATAAATAGCATCGGCACTGGCTTTGGACAAAGGTTGGCCAAGATGTTGAATCAAATCAAACATCATCGCACCTGTTGCACAATAATCAGCATTCACCACATTGATATCCCCATACAAAGGGTTGCTGGCATGATGATCAATATTAATAAGTGTTTTACCCGTGAACACATCTTCGTCAAAACCAAGCCTTGATTTTGCACCAGCATCAAGGGCAACGATGGTGTCCACGCCTTGCATATCAGGGTTTTCAACAATTTGAATTTTTTCGGAGCTGGGTAAATAACGACAAATTCTCGGTACTTCATCACGATTATAGATGGATACTGAAATACCCATATCTATCAAAGTATGAAAAAGCGCTAACTCTGAGCCAATACCATCTGCATCTGGGCTGCGGTGGGTAGTCAGCACAACATGTTTTGCTGCTTTTAATTGCCTAACAACAGGTTGCCATTGTTCGTTGGGAAATAGAATCAAGCGTCACGCAATTTGTTCATGGTATCAACAACATGGTGGGTTTTATCCAAAGCATCATCCCAGCGAAAGATAAGTTCTGGCAGTCGTTTTTTGGGCAAAGCTTTACGCAACTGATGTGAAAAATGTGGGCTCAATCGATTCAAGCGTTTTACACATTCTTTCTCATCCACGGGCAAAATACTGTGCACATAAGCAAGCGCATGTCCATTGGCGTCCGTTAGGTTCAGACGCGTCAAGCTGATGCCTAAAAGCATAGGGTCTTCCATGTCGCGCTGCATAAGTGTCGTCAACAAACGATGTATATCCGTTTGGTAACGACGCAAAGCAGGTGATTTAGATGCTTTCATAGCTATTATAAAGTTGCTGCGACTTCATCAATAACATAAAACTCAAAGGTATCCCCTTCTTGCACATCATTGAAATTCTCAACACCAATACCACATTCATAACCAGTTTTAACTTCTTTCACGTCATCTTTAAAGCGGCGCAATGAAGAAAGTGTGCCATCGTGAATCAAAACACCAGCACGCAATAGGCGCACTCTAGAACCACGTTTGACATAACCATCTGTGACATAAGAACCAGCAATCGCACCAACCTTAGGTGTCATGATAACCATGCGTACTTCTGCCGAGCCTGTAACTTTTTCTACTTTGTCTGGTGAGAGTTTACCCGCCATTGCAAGTTTCACTTCATCAATGGCTTCATAAATAACTTTGTAGAAACGAATGTCCACGCCTTCATCCGACGCTAGTTTCTTCGCTTTGGCTTCAGGGCGTACATTAAAACCAATCACAATCGCTTTCGCCGCAGATGCCAGCATGACATCTGATTCTGTGATGCCGCCAATACCTTTGTGAATAACCTTCACCTTCACATCATCCGTACCAGCTTTCACCAACGACTCTGCCATGGCTTCCACAGAACCTGTCACATCGCCCTTAATCAACACGGGCACTTCAGCAATACCACTTTTCATATCAGCAAACAATTCATCAAGACTTGCGCGTTTATCACTTGTTACACCATGTTGGCGTTCTTTTTCTTTACGGTAATTAATAATGTCTTTGGCTTGGCGTTCAGTCTCAACTGCTACGATTTCCAAACCAGCTTCAGGCACTTCTTTCAAACCTATCAACTCAAATGGAATTGATGGACCTGCTGTTTTATGTTGAATTTGGTTTTCATCAACAATAGCACGAATACGCCCCATCACCGAACCTACAACAACTGTATCACCTTGGTGGAATGTACCACTTTGTACCAATACCGTTGCTGCTGGACCACGTCCTTTATCCAAACGTGACTCAATCACCACGCCACGACCTGTACGGTTAGGGTTTGCACGCAATTCAAGAATTTCAGTTTGTAGCGCCAACATTTCAAGAAGATCATCCAAACCTTGGCCTGTTTTTGCAGACACATTCACAAAAATGGTATCTCCACCCCAATCTTCAGCAACAACACCATGCTCAGAGAGCTGGCGTTTGACCATATCAGGATCTGCACCTTCTTTATCCATCTTATTCACAGCTACGATAAGTGGCACACCTGCAGCGCGAGCATGGTTTAAAGCTTCTATGGTTTGTGGCATCACACCATCATCTGCGGCAACAACCAACACCGCAACATCTGTAAGGTTTGCACCACGGGCACGTAATCCCGTAAAGGCTTCATGACCAGGTGTATCCACAAAAACAACGCGTTCATTGCTCTCTAGTTTCACCATGTAGGCGCCAATATGTTGCGTAATACCACCAGCTTCGCCATCGGCAACTGTCGCTTTTCTTAAGGCATCAAGAATCGACGTCTTACCATGATCCACATGCCCCATCACCACCACAACAGGTGGGCGTGGCAATAATGCATCTTGATCATCTTCATCTTTGGCAAGCAATACATCTTCAACCGCCGCTTCATTGATAAGCTTTGGTTTATGCCCAAACTCTTCAACAATCAGCATGGCCGTGTCGGCATCCAGGCTTTCATTGACAGAAATCATTTGGCCCATTTCAAAAAGTTTTTTAACTAAATCCGCTGATTTCACGGCCATTTTGGATGCAAGCTCAGAAACAATCATCGCATCAATCACTTCAACGTCGCGGACAACAAAGGCAGCATCATCTTTGGTGATACCACTACCTTTTAAACGTCTGCCACCTTTAGCCAAACGCGCCATGCGTTCTTCTTGCTCTGGCGTGAGTGATTGATGACGCTTTGAAGAATAATCGCGACGTGCAGCTTTTTCAGCAGGTGTTAAGCGGCGTTTTTGATGTTGGCGTTGAGCACCCTGTGGCGCACGTCTTTTTTGTGCTTCAGGTGTTACTTGTTGATCCGAAGGTGCAACCGCCACAGATGGAGAGCGACGTGGTGCAATAGAACCTGGTGTCGATGCGCCAGGACGAGCCGAACCTGGCCTTTGACCCTGTGGTCGAGATTGACGCTGTTGGCGTCGATCTTTGGTGATCTTTTCTTCAATTTGTTTAATCGATGACCGTGGCGCTTTTGATGCTGCAATTTGCGCAGGCGTTAGACCTGTACGAATCGTTGTGCGCGGGCCGCCAGTTTTTGGCCTTGCCGGACGTGCATCGCGATGAGGCGCAGGTGCTCGTGTAGGCAGGCTTTCATTTTTATGATCTGGGCGTGGTGCATCAGCTGCAACCTTAGGTGCTGCTTTTTTAAAGTTCTGTTGCACATGTGTAGAACGTCTTTTTTGACGCTGTGCAGCTTGCTCTTCAGCTTTTTTATTTTTGAGTGCTGCCATCTTTTCAGCAGCAAGTTTTGCTGGCGACAAGGCTGTCTTAGGCAAGCCTTCACTGCGCGGAGCTTTAGCAACTTCCTTTTGCTCAACTGTTTTCTTAGACACAACAGGTTTTGCCGCAGGTGCTGCAACAGCGGCTGGTTTTGCCACAGCTGGCGTAGGGGCGACAGGTGGTTTAGGCGCTAATTTCTTTTCGTTTGCAACTTCCATGGCTTTTTGTGCTTGTTCTACGGGGTTAATTTTAGGTGCTGGTGCTGTCTCACTGGGCATATGCACGGCAGATCGGGCTCGCCTTCTGCGCACAGAAACTTCAACCGAATGGCTACCTGATTCACTATGTCCGCGGCCACCGCCAAGTGACATAGGTTTACCAAGGGTCAGCGTGGTGCTCCCTGATTTTTTATCACCTGTAGACTTTATAGCTGACGTTACTTTTGCCACATCATCACTGTCTAGGTTGCTGGTAGGCCCTGTTGCCGCCACACCGCAAGTTGTTGCAGCTCGCTGCACATCATCTGCAGTCACACCCAAGTCTTTCGCCAAATCAAGCACACGTTTATTCGCCATTTGTTACCTTGTTTTCCCTTTTGTTTGATCAAAGACCTTTGAAAGATTCATTTGCCAAACACAATTTTGCTGAAACTTTTCTATAGGATTACCCTCTAAAAAAGCAACAACTGATACTTTTTCCCTGCCCAACGCTAAGCCCAATGCATTTGCGTCCAACAACGAAACCAACACTTTTGTATGCGACAAAGATTTCATCTCTCCTTGTCTGCGTTTCTCCACTGCATCTGTAACCTGCCGCAAAACTGCATCACCTGCATCTGCTGCAAACATAATCAACAGTGGTTTTTTATCCCACATTTGATGCATCACTGCATCCCTGCCTATGGCAGATCGGCGCTTCATACTGGTCATCAACTGACCGATACGGAGCGACAGCATATCAAACATCCGCTCTTGCAATACATTCCATTGCGGCAACTGCGGCGAAAAGTCACGCCGCAAACTGTTTAATCGCTTATCCGACAAGGCTTTCAAACATACCTCTGACATACAAAGGTACACACCTCTACCCGGAAGTTTTGCTGATAAATCAGGCCATATTTGCCCCGCTTCATCAACCACCAAACGCAACAAAGAAGCTTTTTTCGCCGTCTGCCTACATGCAAAACATGTACGCAACGTTGCTTTTCCTTGCTGTGTTTCCAAGTTAGTCTTTAAACCACCCACAAGCTTCACGTGCTGCAATAATCAAGATGTTCAACTGCGCCTCATCCAAACCATCAATGGCCTCAATCTCATCACTTGCTGCATCAGCCAAAGCATTGGCACTCAACACGCTTTGCACTGTCAAAGCTTCTGCCACTTCACGTGTCATGCCAGCAACATCCATCAAACCAACCAATGGCTCATCGCTTTCTTCTTGCGCCAAAGCAGAGTTCAACAAACTATTCCGCGCACGTTTTTGAATCTCTTGCGCCAACTCTTCTTCCAAACCATCAATGGCTGTGAGCTCTGCAACATCACAATAAGCGAGGTCTGATAGCGACATAAAACCTTCATTGATCAACAACAATGAAAAGTCTTCGTCGATATCCAATCCAGCCATAAAGGCATCTTTGGCAGCTTGAATTTCTTCTGTACGTTTTTGTTTTTCATCACCCAAAGTCATGATTTCGATATTCCAGCCCGTAAGCTCAGATGCCAAACGCACATTTTGACCACGGCGGCCAATAGCAATCGCCAATTGATCTTCAGCTACTGCAACTTCAATCAAACCACTATCTTCATCAACCAAAACACGCTCAACTTCCGCAGGTGCCAAGGCATTAATTACAAATGCAGCAGGGTCTTCTGTCCATTCAATAATATCAATTTTTTCGCCGTGCAATTCATTCACCACGGCCTGCACACGTGCACCTCGCATACCCACACATGCACCCACTGGATCCACACCTACATCCGTAGAAACAACAGCAATTTTACTGCGTGAACCAGGGTCGCGTGAAATCGCTTGAATCGCAACCATACCATCTTGAATTTCAGGTACTTCTTGTTCAAACAACTTAAGCACCATGCCTGCATCTGCACGCGACAAATAAACCAATGCACCCTTAGGCTGGTTACGAACTTCGCGCAAATACGTACGAACACGGTCGCCTTGACGGAAAGATTCACGCGGCAACAAGTCTTCGCGATACATCACACCTTCACCACGACCCAAATCAATATAAACATTACCACGCTCAACACGCTTGACGATACCAACAACAATTTCACCCACACGAGGCTCATATTCTGCAACCACTTGGGCACGCTCTGCTTCACGAATCCGCTGATTGATGACTTGCTTGGCCGTTTGTGCAGCAACACGATCCAATGTGATGGCTGGCAATGGCTCACGAAAAGTGGAGCCAATTTCTGCATCCGCTTCCAAAACCTTGCCTTCTTCTACGGTTAACTCATTTTCTTCGTCTTCAACTTCTTCAACCACTGTACGCACATGCGCCAAAGAAATTTCACCTGTCAGACGGTCAATGGTTGCTTCTATAAATTTTGTGCCATAAGTGCGGCGCGCAGCAGTTTTTAAGGCTTGTTCCATGGACTCAAGCACAAGCTCACGCTCTACTGATTTTTCGCGTGCTACCGCGTCTGCTACTGCCAACATATCTGCGTTCATTGTTCAAAACCTTTCAGCATTATTATTACCTTCACTTCTTCTTTTTAGCGTTTGACTTACCGCGTTTCGCTTTGCCTGAGATTTTATCCCAGTTCACCGTGCGAATGACACGGCTCGTCTCACTCAAAATGATTTCTTCTATTCCACCCTTGGTAGTAACCAGCAAATTCCCTGCATCATCTAAGCCTAAATTATCACCTTCAATGGCCCGTCTGCCATCTTCAAATGTAATACGAAGCCATTCATTTTCATAACGTGCAAAATCTTTTACTGTTGTTAAAGGCCAATCCAAACCTGGCGAGCTAATCTCCAAATGGTATTTGCCCGCAATCAAATCTTCGGCATCCAATTGCAATGACAAACCTTTGCTCAAGCGCCTTAAAGCTTCTACACCTACGCCACCTTTGGCATCCACAACCACGCGCACCAACCGATTATCTTTACCGCCTGACAAAACAACGCCCATATAATCAATGCCTAATTCATCAACAATAGGGTCTGCGAGTTCCTTGATTATGGTTTCAATATCAGCCACTTGACGCTACCCATCCTTCACACTTGGACTCTAAAAACAAAAAAAGCGAGCCGTAGCCCACTTTTAACATCGCGCAGTTTAGAGCCAAACCATAAAATTTCAAGTGTTGCTTAAACCCACGCCTTTAAACCTTGTAAGCAGGTCTGAAGCATTTGCTCTGCTCTTGATTCACTTTCAGCTTCCACATAACAGCGTAATTCAGGGGCGTTGCCCGATGGCCGCAAGTGTATCACTTCCTGCGATTCAAAAGTAATACGCACACCGTCGGTTGCGTTTACTGCAACCACTTGCCCAAATACTTGTCCGAACAACAACTCAGCTGCATTTTTATTGCGTTGAAAATCATTTGTTTTTAACGGCGCCAACCGTTGCTCGCTCAATGCAGTTGCGAAATTCTGCAACCGCCCACTG
>JAJFLD010000118.1 GCA_021772875.1 Ghiorsea sp.
CTGAAGAAATTATTGCAAGTGTTAAGGGTTAGGAGTTAAAAATGGCTAAGGCAAAATTTGAACGTAACAAACCGCATGTAAACATTGGTACCATTGGTCACGTTGACCATGGCAAGACCACGTTGACAGCAGCAATCACAAGAGTTCTATCTTTAACAGGTGGAGCAGTATTTAAAGATTACGGTGATATTGATGGCGCACCAGAAGAGCGCGAGCGCGGTATTACAATTTCTACTGCTCACGTTGAATATGAAACAGAAGCACGTCATTATGCCCACGTTGATTGCCCAGGCCATGCTGATTATGTAAAAAACATGATTACTGGTGCGGCACAAATGGAGGGTGGTATTCTTGTTGTATCTGCAGCAGATGGCCCTATGCCACAAACACGTGAACACGTTTTGTTGGCTCGCCAAGTAAATGTACCTCATCTTGTAGTGTTTTTGAATAAAGCTGACCAAGTTGATGATGAAGAATTATTAGAATTGGTTGAAATGGAAGTTCGTGAGCTTCTTGATTCTTACGATTTCCCAGGTGATGACATTCCCGTAATCACTGGTTCTGCACTGAAAGCATTGGAAGGTGATGAGTCTGACATTGGTATGCCTTCAATTCTTAAATTGATGCAAGCTGTTGATACTTATATCCCAACTCCAGCACGTGATGTTGATAAAACATTCTTGATGCCAATTGAAGATGTGTTCTCCATCTCTGGTCGTGGTACAGTGGTAACTGGCCGTATCGAGCAAGGTGTATTGAATGTTGGTGACGACATCGAAATCGTTGGTATCCGCGACACGACTACAACAACTTGTACAGGTGTTGAAATGTTCCGCAAACTTCTCGACCGTGGTGAAGCTGGCGATAACATTGGTGCATTGCTTCGTGGTACAAAACGTGAAGACGTTGAGCGTGGTCAAGTATTGGCTAAGCCTGGTTCAATCACACCACACACAGAATTCAAAGCAGAAGCTTATATTTTGAACAAAGATGAAGGTGGTCGTCATACACCGTTCTTTGATGGTTACCGTCCACAGTTTTACTTCCGTACAACTGACGTAACTGGATCTGTTAAGCTTCCAGAAGGCACAGAAATGGTTATGCCTGGTGATAACATCGCTATGGATGTTACATTGATTACACCAATCGCAATGGATAAAGAGCTTAGGTTCGCTATCCGCGAAGGTGGACGTACAGTTGGCGCTGGCGTTGTAACTGATATTAACAAGTAATTAGAGAGTATACATGTCAAATCAAACAATTCGTATTCGCTTGAAAGCTTTTGATCATAGAATTTTGGACAAAAGCGCTCAAGACATTGTAGAAACTGCAAAACGTACTGGCGCAGTGGTTAGGGGTCCTATTCCTATTCCTACTAAAATCAGTAAATTTTGTGTGATTCGTTCACCACATAAGTATAAAGATTCACGTGAACAATTTGAAATTCGGACGCATAAGCGTCTACTAGATATCGATAAACCTACGCCTCAAACTGTTGATGCGTTGATGAAGCTAGACTTACCGTCTGGTGTCGATGTTGAAATTAAGCTTTAAGGGGCGTTGGTGATGAGTGCAGGATTGATTGCCCGTAAAGCGGGTATGACCCAAATATTTGCAGAAGATGGTACAGTAGTTCCTGTTACCGTTCTTAATGTTGAACCATGTAAAGTAATTTCTTTACGTACTTCAGCTAAAGATGGTTACAACGCTGTACAAGTCGGCTACGGAAAGGCTAAAAAAGTCGTTTCTCGTGGAGAGCAAGGTCATTATGCCCGTCAGGGTCAAGAAGCAATGGGTGGCTTGTTAGAGTTTAGAACAGCCGCAGAGCCTGAGTTAGAATTAGGCCAAGATTTATTAGCATCACTATTTAGTGCGGGTCAGAAGCTTGATATAGCTGGCACCTCAAAAGGTCGTGGTTTTGCTGGTGTAATGAAGCGGTATAATTTTGCCGGCGGACGTGCAACCCACGGTGCTGAAAAAGTGCATCGCCAAATGGGTTCTACAGGTCAGTGTCAGTGGCCTGGTCGTGTATTTCCAGGCAAGAAAATGCCGGGTCATTATGGTGCTAAACGTATCACGACTCAAAACATTGAAATTGTTCGTATTGATGAAGAGCACAATCGTATTCTTGTAAAAGGTGCCGTACCTGGCGCTAAGAGCGGTTTGTTGGAGCTTCGTCTTGCGGTGAAGGGAGCATAAAGTGACTGCAGTGAAGATTGTTGATCAAAACAACAAAGAAGTCGGCTCTCGTGAACTTAATGAGAATATTTTCGGCTTAGAAGCAGACAATGCTTTTGTGCATCGTGTATACAGTACTTTGGCACTTGCCCAACGTGCAGGTACACATAGCACAAAAACAGTTGGTGAAGTTTCAGGCGGCGGCAAAAAGCCATTTAAACAAAAAGGTACTGGGCGTGCGCGTCAAGGTACTACTCGTGCAGCGCAAATGCGTCACGGTGGTACGGCTCATGGCCCACAGCCGCATGGTTATGAAACACGTATAAACAAAAAAGAACGCCGTCGTGCAGTAGCCTTGGTTTTATCTGATGCTATTCGTGAAGATCGTTTGATTGTTGTAGATAAGTTTGAGTTGGAAGCTGTTAAAACAAAGGCATTCCTTTCAGTTCGTGATGCTCTAGCTGTTCAATCAGGTTTGTTTGTGTTGGCAGATAATAATACACAAGTTGAGTTATCTGGTCGTAATATTCCGCACACTAAAATCGTGTTGGACGGACAAATGAATTTGCATGATATGTTGAAGTTCGATCACTTGGTGATGACAGCTGATGCATTGACGAATATTGAAAAACGCTTGGGAGGTGAAGGATGAACGCTAAATATCATCACTTTAACGCGCTCCGCAAACCTGTAATCACTGAAAAAAGCTATAAAGCTACTGGTGATTCAAATCAATATACATTCCGTATAGCACCTGAAGCTACAAAAGTTCAGGTAAAAGCAGCGATTGAAGCAATCTTTGAAGTTCAGGTTGAGAAAGTTCAAGTGATTAACTTGCCTGGTAAAGAAAAACGTCGCGGCGCGCATACAGGAATGCGTTCTGGTTATCGTAAAGCTATTGTGCGCCTGGTTGAAGGTCAGTCGCTAGATGTAGCGGAAGAGGCATAAGACATGGCAATTAAAGTTTGGAAACCAATGACCAATGGCGCTCGTGGGCGCGTTGAAATTGTAAATCCTGAATTGTATAAAGGAGCTCCAGAAGCTCGTTTAACTGAAGGTTTAACAAAATCAGGTGGTCGTAATAACAACGGACGCATCACTTCACGTCACCGTGGTGGTGGACATAAGCGTCTTTATCGCATGGTTGATTTTAAGCGTGACAATCAGGGAATCGAAGGTACAGTTGCGCGCCTTGAATATGACCCGAATCGCACAGCTCACATTGCATTGATTGTATATGTGAATGGTGACAAGCGTTATATTTTAGCGCCTCAAGGTCTTCATGCAGGTGACAAAGTTTCATCTGGTGCTGATGCTGAAATTCGCCCAGGTAATGCTTTGCCTTTGGCAAGTATTCGTCTTGGTACGATGCTGCATAATGTTGAAATGAAACCTGGTAAGGGTGGGCAAATGGCTCGTACCGCAGGTGCTTCTGTTCAGCTTATGGGTAAAGAAAATGGCAAGGCTATTTTGAAATTACCATCTGGTGAGTTCCGTAAAGTTGACTTGAATTGTATGGCAAGTGTTGGTGTGGTTGGTAATGCTGATCACTCAAACCAAAAAGTTGGTAAAGCGGGTCGCTCTCGCTGGTTGGGCATTCGTCCGCAGACACGTGGTGTTGCGATGAACCCTGTTGACCATCCACATGGTGGTGGTGAAGGTCGTACATCAGGTGGTCGTCATCCTGTTACACCTTGGGGTGTCCCAACAAAAGGTCGCAAGACCCGCAAAAAGAATAAGACTTCAAACAATGATATTGTTCGTCGTCGTAATCAGAAGTGAGGTAGCAAATGGCACGTTCATTAAAGAAAGGTCCATACATTGAAGCTTCTCTTGAAAAGAAAGTTTTGGTTGCTATTGAAGGCGGAAAGAAAGGGGTGATCAAAACTTGGTCACGTCGCTCTACAATTTCACCTGATTTTGTAGGTTTGAATTTTGCCGTACATAACGGCAACAAGTTTATACCTGTGTTTGTTTCTGAGAACATGGTAGGTCACAAGTTGGGTGAATTTTCGCCTACACGTACTTATTATGGTCACGGTGCTGACAAAAAAGCGCGGAAGAGGTAAGTGGTCATGTCTGTAGAAGTACGTGCTATGCATAAAAATGCACACATTAGCGCACAAAAGGTTCGCACAGTAGCAAATGCTGTCCGTGGCTTACCCGTTGATCGTGCGCTAGCTGCCTTGTCGTTGTCTCCGAAGAAAGCTGCACGGGTTATTGAGAAAGTTGTCAAGTCTGCTGTAGCTAACGCTGAGCAAAACAATGGTCTCGATGTTGATAACCTTTTGATTTCAACCATTACGGTTGATCAAGGTGAAGTTTTAAAGCGTTACCGTCCGAAGGGCATGGGCCGTATGCGTCAACGTTTTCATCGTCATAGTCATGTAACAGTGGCTGTGAGCGAACGCAGTTAAGGGAGTTCTGGAATGGGACAAAAAGTCAATCCAATTGGTTTCCGAGTTGGTATTACCCGTGGTTGGGAATCAGTTTGGTATGCATCAGGTAAGAATTTCGGAGATCATCTTCGCGAAGACATCAAAATGCGTCGTTATATCAAAGAAAGAATGAAGCATGCGGGCGTATCTCGCATCGTCATTGAAAGACCTGCTGGTAAAGTGAAGGTAACTGTGCATACTGCGCGCCCCGGCGTAATTATTGGCCGTAAGGGTTCAGAGATTGAAGCGTTGCGTGGCGAGTTGATGCGCAAGTTTGGTCAAGAAGTACAAGTTTTTATTGTAGAAATTAGACGCCCTGAAGCTGAGGCTCAATTGGTAGCAGAAAATATTGCTTTCCAGCTTGAGCGCCGTGTTGCTTTCCGTCGTGCGATGAAACGTGCGGTGCAAGGCGCTATGCGCATGGGTGCTAAAGGTGTTCGTATCAATTGTTCAGGTCGCTTAGGCGGGGCTGATATCGCGAGAATGGAATGGTATCGTGAAGGTCGTGTGCCTTTGCATACATTACGTGCTGAAATTGATTACGGTGTTGCCGAAGCCAATACAACTTATGGTATTATTGGTGTGAAGGTTTGGGTGTTTAACGGCGAGAAGCTTGGCGCAAGCGAAGCTGCGAACGCATAACGGAGATTTTGAGTCATGTTACAACCAAAGAAAATACGTTGGCGTAAGCATCACAAAGAGCTTCAGCGCATTCGCGGTAAAGCTACACGTGGTGTTGATTTGAACTTCGGTGATTTTGGCCTTAAGGCTATGGAGCCAGGTCGTATTACGGCACGTCAAATTGAGGCTGCACGTATCACGATGACACGTCACATTAAACGTCAAGGTCGCGTATGGATTCGCATGTTCCCTGATTTGCCAGTATCTAAAAAGCCTGCAGAGGTTCGTATGGGTAAGGGTAAAGGCTCACCAGAGTATTGGGTTGCTGCTGTACGTGCTGGCCGTCTACTTTTTGAGATGGATGGTGTTGATGAAGTGGTGGCGCGTGAAGCATTAGAGCGTGCTGCATCTAAATTACCGATACGTACTAAGATTGTTGTGCGTGGAGTTGGACGATGAATATGAAAGAATTGCGTGAGCTTAAAGACGCTGATTTGAAAGAGAAGATGGATGAATTGGCTGCTGAAGGCATGAAGTTGCGTTTTCAAAAAGCAACTATGCAATTGAATGAAACCAGCCGTGTTACTTCAAATCGCCGACAAATAGCGCGTATTCAGACGATCCTGACTGAGCGTCGCTAAGAGGTTATGGGAATGAGTGAAGTAAGTAGTAATAAGCGCACCCTTGAAGGTGTAGTTGTGAGTAACAAAGGTGATAAAACAGTTGTTGTTCAAGTTGAGCGTCGTTTTATGCATACGCGTTACCGCAAGACTGTAAGCTCGCATAAAAAGTATATGGCTCATGATGCAGAAAATGCATGTAATATCGGTGATACAGTTCGTATTACTGAATGTCCGCCGTTGTCACGCCGCAAGGCTTGGATGATGGATGTCATTATTACACGCGCTGAACAGCTGTAGGGGTTATTAGAAGATGATTCAGAATGAAACAGTTCTGCAAGTTGCAGATAACTCAGGCGCACGCCGTGTGACATGTATTAAAGTTTTAGGTGGCTCAAAGCGTCGTTATGCACGCGTTGGTGATGTCATCGTTGTGGCTGTTAAGGAAGTAATTCCTGGCGGCAAAGTGAAAAAGGGTGAAGTTCAGCGTGCAGTTGTTGTGCGCACAGCTAAAGAATTCCGTCGTGCTGATGGAAGTTCAATTCGTTTTGATGAAAACGCTGCTGTGTTGTTGAATAAATCAGGTGAGCCAATTGGCACACGTATTTTTGGCCCTGTAACTCGTGAGCTTCGTGCAAAAGGATATATGAAAATTATCTCCTTGGCGCCAGAAGTTCTGTAATAATAAGAGGATTTAGCATGTCTACGAACGTAAAGTATCGCATTCGCAGCAGTGATGAAGTTGTTGTCATCACGGGCCGTGATAAAGGCGCACGTGGTAAAGTTACCCGTGTTTTATCTGAAAAGGGCAAAGTTGTCGTTTCTAAGGTAAATATGGTTAAACGCCATACAAAAGCTACACAAGCTAATGCTGGTGGCATTATTGAACGCGAAGCTCCTTTGGAGATTTCAAATATTCAATTCGTTTGCCCTAAGTGTGATACAGGTGTTCGTTTGGGTGTTAAAACATTAGAAGATGGTCGTAAAGTTCGCACTTGCCGCAAATGTGGCGAAGTGTTGGACAAGTAGGAGTAGTGCAATGGCACGCTTGAGAAAGGATTATATAGATCGTGTGAAACCTGCTTTGACTAAAGAGCTTTCATACAAAAACGTTATGGAAGTTCCTACAATCAGCAAGATTGTGATTAATATGGGTTGTGGTGAAGCATCACAGAACCGTAAGCTTCTCGATGGCGCATTGGCTGATATGTTGGCGCTTTCAGGGCAAAGACCAGTGGTTACTAAAGCACGCAAGTCAATTGCAAACTTTAAATTGCGTGATGATATGCCTGTAGGTTGCTGCGTAACTTTACGTGGTGAGCGCATGTGGGAATTTTTGGATAGACTGATTAATATTGCTCTACCACGTATTCGTGACTTTCGCGGCGTTAGCCCAAAAGCATTTGATGGTCGTGGTAACTATACCTTGGGTGTTAAAGAGCAAATCATTTTCCCAGAAATTGATTATGATAAAATTGATAAAATTCGTGGTATGGATATTACAATCTGTACTACAGCAAAAACTAATGACGAAGGGCGCGCGCTGTTAAAGCAGTTCAGCATGCCTTTCCGTACTTAAGAGGAGCTTTTAATGGCAACCAAAGCATTAGTTGTTAAATGTAATCGCACACCAAAATTTAAAGTTCGTGGTTATACGCGCTGTCAGTTATGTGGTCGCCCACATTCGGTATATCGTAAACTTGGAATGTGTCGTATTTGCTTGAGAAAACATGCGCTTGCGGGTGAAATCCCAGGCATGATGAAATCAAGCTGGTAATGGGTAGGAGAATAAGTTTATGATGATGGATCTTATTGCGGATATGTTAACGCGCATTCGCAACGCACAGAACGCAGGTCTTGAGAAAGTAGAGATGCCAGGTAGTAATACTCTTGTTTCTATTGCACAGATTTTGAAAGACGAAGGTTATATCCAATCTGGTAAACCTTACAATTATAAAGGTCATCGCTATTTGCGTTTGACGCTTCGTTATGATGATGAAGGCCAACCCGTGATTCGTGAAATCAAACGTGTTTCTAAATCAGGTCGCCGTGTGTATGCACCAGCTGCTGATTTACCACGTGTACGTAATGGTTATGGCATAGCTGTAATCAGTACATCACAAGGTCTTATGACTGATAAAGATGCTCGCACCAAGAACATTGGCGGCGAAGTTCTTTGTACAGTATTTTAGAGGTAGAATTTTATGTCTCGTATAGGTAAACAACCTGTTTTAATACCAGCAGGTGTTGAAGTAAAAGTAAATGCATCAAGCATTACTGTGAAAGGCGCAAAAGCATCCATGGATTCACCATTGTTTGCAGGCATTACAGCCAGCGTTGATGGTAACAGTGTGCAATTTGAGTGCTCTGATTTGGGCAACAAAAAGATGAAGTCAAACTTCGGTTTGGCGCGTTCGCTTGTTGCAAACAATGTGACTGGTGTTAGCCAAGGTTTTGTAAAAACTTTAGAATTGCGTGGGGTTGGTTACCGGGCAAAAGTTGAAGGCAAAAACCTTGATTTGTCTTTAGGTTATTCTCATCCCGTTCTTTATCCGATTCCAGATGGTATCGAAGCTAAAGTTGAGAAGTCTGAAATTATTATTTCTGGTTTTGATAAACAGAAAGTTGGTCAGGTCGCAGCAGAAATTCGCGCGTTCCGTCCGCCAGAACCTTATAAAGGAAAAGGCGTACGTTATGCAGGTGAACATGTTGTAATGAAAGAAGGTAAACGGGCTTAATCATGCTTGATGGGATAGGAGACGTTTCAAAGTGGCAGTAAAACGTTATGAAAACAATGCAGCAATACGCCGTGCAAGGCGTGTGCGCTCGAAAGTAAAAGGCTCAGGTCGTTTACGTATTAGTATTTTCCGTTCTTCACGGAATATTTACGCACAAATTATTGATGATACTAAAGGTGTAACACTAGTGTCAGCATCTAGCTTGGACACAAGTATTGAAAATGGTGGTGGGCGTGTAGGCGCTGAAGCTGTTGGTAAATTGCTGGCTGAAAGAGCTGCGGATAAGGATTTGTCTGCGCTAGCTTTTGACCGCGGTTCATATCCGTATCATGGCCGCGTTAAGGCCTTGGCTGAAGCAGCTCGCGCTGCCGGCTTGAAGTTCTAGGAGAGTTTGAATGATTAACGCAGAAGAACTTGAGCTGACCGAAAAGCTTGTTCACATTAACCGTGTTGCTAAAGTAGTAGCGGGTGGACGTCGTTTTGGTTTTGCAGCTTTGATGGTTGTTGGTGATGGTAATGGGCACGTTGGTTTTGGTTATGCTAAAGCCAAAGAAGTTCCAGAAGCTATTCGTAAAGCAAATGAAATTGCACGTAAATCTTTGATTTTTATTCCGCGTAAAAACGGAACAATTTTTTATCAAACTACGGGTGAGCAAGATGCATCACGTGTGATGTTAAAACCAGCAACTGAAGGTACTGGCGTGATTGCTGGTGCGGCAGTTCGGGCAGTGATTGAAGCAGTTGGTATTAGTGATATTTTGACTAAAGCACATGGCTCTCGCAACCCTATCAATGTTGTTCGCGCAACATTTAATGGCTTAAAAGGCTTGGAAAGTCCAAAGCAAGTTGCGGCTCGCCGTGGCAAAGCTTCTTAAGTCAGAGGAAATAGATAATGGCTAAGAAAACTTTTAAAATTCGTCAGATCAAAAGTGGTATTGGTTACCCTAAAGATCAAAATGCTACACTACGTGGCTTAGGTATACGTCGTATGCATCAAGTAGTTGAGCTTGAAGATACGCCATCAGTTCGCGGCATGGTGAAAAAAGTTCGTCACCTTGTTGTTGTTGAAGCTGAAGCGTCTTAAGTAAAGATTCGGGGACGAAAATGAAATTAAATAATATACAAGCAAGTGAAGGTTCACGCCACGGGCGTAAACGTTTGGGTTGTGGCATTGGCTCTGGTCAAGGTAAAACAGGCGGACGTGGTCATAAAGGCCAAAAGTCTCGTTCTGGTGGCGGCGTTAGACGTGGTTTTGAAGGCGGACAAATGTCTTTGATTCGTCGTTTGCCTAAGCGTGGTTTTACACCGCTTACCCGCAACATTTTTCAATTGGTAAATGTGGGTCAGCTGAGCAAATTTGCAGCAGGTTCAAACATTGATGCGGCAGCGTTGTATGCAGCAGGTTTGATTCGTAATGCAGTTGATCCAGTGAAACTTCTGGCTTCTGGCGAATGCAAAGTTAAAGTCACAGTTTCCGTAGCAAAAGCATCAGCAGCAGCAGCGAAGAAAATTGAAGCTGTTGGTGGCTCAGTAGCGATTTCGGCCTAGTCGATGCAGCAACCGCAATTGGGAGGTCTTGCTAATATTGGCAAGGCTGGGGAACTAAAGCAGCGCATTCTTTTTGTTTTGGGCATGTTGGTTGTGTATCGTATCGGTGCACACATTCCTGTTCCAGGTATTGATGCTCATGTATTGGCACAATTTTTTACACAAACACAGAACTCACTTTTGGGTCTGTTTGATATGTTTTCTGGTGGTGCCCTTTCACGCCTCACTATCTTTGCCCTAGGCATTATGCCTTACATCTCTGCATCGATTATTATGCAGTTGCTTCAAGTTGTGTCGCCAAAATTGGAACAGCTTAAAAAAGAAGGTGAATCGGGTCGTCGTAAAATTACGCAATACACACGTTACGGCACAGTTTTCTTAGCGGTTTTCCAAGCTATTGGTATGTCTATTGGTTTGGAGTCATTTTCTGTTGGTGGTCGCCCAGTGGTGATTGATGCAGGCATGGATTTCAGAATCGTTACTGTAATTACATTGGTGAGTGGTACTATTTTCTTGATGTGGTTGGGTGAGCAGATCACCGAACGCGGCATAGGCAACGGCATCACATTGATTATTTTCGCAGGCATTGTGGCAGGTTTGCCAAGTGCTATTGGCGGAACGCTGGAGTTGGCACGTACGGGTGAATATACAGCCATTGGTGTGTTAGGCTTGTTGCTTATGGGTTTGCTGGTGACATATGCAGTGGTTTGGTTTGAACGCGCTCAGCGCCGTATTCCAGTCCAGTATGCTAAACGCCAGGTGGGTAATAAGATGTTTGGCGGTAAAGCATCATTTTTACCTTTGAAGATTAACACGGCAGGTGTGATTCCTCCTATTTTTGCTTCAAGCTTAATTTTGTTGCCTGCAACATTTGCTCAGTTTACAAAAGACAGTGATGGTTTTGGTTGGATTGGTGAGATCGCTGCATTGATGGCTCCTGGGCAATGGTTATATTTACTTATTTTCAGTGGTTTGGTGGCATTCTTCTGCTTCTTTTATACGGCGATTGTTTTTAATCCGAAAGATACTGCTGATAATTTGAAGAAGGCTGGTGGATTTATTCCTGGCATTCGACCTGGTCAAAATACGGCGAAGTATATTGATTCGGTGTTAACAAGAATTACAGTTGTTGGTGCTATTTACGTTACACTTGTTTGTTTGTTGCCTGAATGGTTGATTAGTCAGTTTGGTGTACCGTTTTATTTTGGTGGAACAAGTCTCTTGATTATCGTGGTGGTTACAATGGATACGATGGCGCAAATCCAATCGCATCTGATGACACACCAATATGAGAGCATGATGAAGCAAGCCAAATTGAAGCGTCGTTGATGAATATAGTTCTCTTTGGGCCTCCGGGTGTTGGTAAAGGTACGCAGGGGTTAAAGCTTGCGCATGAATTTAACATTATACACTTGGCCATGGGTGACTTGCTGCGTGCGGCAGTTGCTGAGAAAACAGAGCTTGGTCTGAAAGCGAAAGCTTTTATGGATGCGGGTAAGTTGGTCACTGATGAGCTTGTCATAGGCATGATAGAAGCACGTATTGTTGCTGCTGATGCTGTACATGGTTTCTTGCTTGATGGGTTTCCACGTAATGTGGCCCAAGCTGCGGCATTGGATGAAATGTTGCACGAGCATGGCTTAAAAATTGAACATATTGTGCTGATGGATGCTTCAAAAGAAGCTCTATTGCAACGTTTGGCAGGGCGCTTAACATGTAGTGCTTGCGGTTTTGGTTTTCATCGGCATTATTCGCCACCCAAAATCGAGGGTCAATGTGATAAGTGTGGCGGTTCTTTGTATCAGAGGGCTGATGATACTGAAGAAGTGATATTACAGCGTCTCGAAGTGTATGCGGAGCAAACTGCGCCATTGCTTGAGTTTTATGGTCAGAATGAAGCATTTTGCAAGGTAAATGCTGAAGCAGGTTTGGATGAGGTTTACACCTCTCTACTTGCTGCGGTTAAGGGTTAACATGGCTAAAGAAGATATTATTGAAATGGCAGGCGAGGTTGTTGAAAAACTCCCGAATGCGATGTTCAAAGTAAAGCTTGAAAATGACCATGAAGTTTTATGTACAATTTCAGGTAAGATGCGGAAGTATTATATTCGTATTTTGCCGGGCGATAAAGTTAAGGTGGATATTTCACCTTATGATTTAAGTCGCGGGCGCATTAGCTACCGTGAAAAATAACCGCAGCTTTGTTTTGTGGGTAATGGAGGCCGTACTGTGAAAGTTCGTGCGTCTGTAAAGAAAATGTGTTTGAAGTGTCAGGTGATTCGGCGCAAAGGCGTGGTTCGCATTATATGCGAAAACCCACGTCATAAGCAGCGTCAGGGTTGATGATGACTCTTGTTGAGAAGGTGGCTTAAATGGCTCGTATTGCTGGTGTAAACATACCAACGCAGAAGCGCGTTGTGGTCTCGCTAACTTACATCTTTGGTGTAGGTGCGTCCCGCGCAGCTGATATTTTGGAAAAGTTGGAGATTGATCCGAATACTCGGGTGAGTGCTTTGACGGATGAACAAGTTGATGGTATTCGTAATTTACTGAATGCAGACTACAAGATTGAAGGCGATTTGCGCCGTGAAGTCTTGATGAACATCAAACGTTTAACTGACTTGGGCTGCTACCGCGGTCTTCGTCATCGTAAAGGTTTGCCAGTTCGCGGTCAGAAAAGTAAAACGAATGCACGTACACGCAAAGGTCCTCGTCGGGCAGTTGCGGGTAAGAAGAAGTAAGGCTGGGTTGAATAAATGGCTAAAGTGAAAACTACCAAGAAGCGCGTACGTAAGAATATTGCAAACGCTGTGGCACACATTAAAGCTTCTTTTAATAATACACTCATCACATTTACGGATGAATCAGGCAACACTATTAGCTGGGCAACCAGTGGTGGTGCAGGCTTTAAGGGTTCACGTAAAAGTACGCCTTTTGCTGCTCAGGTTGCAGCAGAAGAAGCGGCTGTTAAGGCAGCTGAACATGGTGTAAAAAATGTTGCAGTGTTGGTAAAAGGACCAGGTTCTGGTCGTGAATCAGCAATGCGCGCAATTGCAGCAGCTGGATTGAATGTAACGTCGATTCGTGATGTCACACCAATTCCACATAATGGCTGTCGTCCGTCGAAGCGTCGTCGGGTTTAGGGGTAATATAGAATGGCTCGTTATTTAGAAGCAAAGTGTCGTCTTTGTCGTCGTGAAGGCGAAAAACTTTTCCTAAAAGGTACAAAATGTTCTTCGGCAAAATGTCCGATGGAAGAACGTCCTTTTCCTCCTGGTATGCATGGCCAAGGCCGTCGCGTTAAAGTTTCAAACTATGGTATTCAGTTGCGCGAAAAACAAAAAGTTAAGCGTATTTATGGTTTGCAAGAGAAACAATTTTTGCGTTATTTCAAAGATGCTGACCAAATGCCAGGCATTACAGGTTTGAATCTATTGCAGTTGTTGGAAAGCCGTTTGGATAACATTGTATATCGCATGGGTTTTGCATCATCACGTACTGAAGCACGTCAAATTGTTCGCCACAAGCAAATTAAAGTGAATGGTTCATTGTTGAATGTGCCTTCATACCGTGTTAAAGCTGGTGAAGCTATTGCTTTGGTTGATGCTGCAAAAGAACATTTGCGTATCAATGCATCAACTGATGCTGCAGGTCAAAAAGGCCTCCCAGAGTGGTTGGACGTTGATTTGCAACAACGCCAAGGTGTTTACCGTGAGCTTCCTGTCCGTGATCAGCTTGACGCGGGTATCCGTGAACAGCTTATCGTTGAATTGTATTCTAAATAAGTATTGGGGTTGGTAATAATATGGAACTGATTAATCCGCGTTCTATTTCAATTGAAGAAATGGTAGCAGGCCGTTCAGCCAAGATTGTTTTCGAACCTCTTGAGCGTGGCTTTGGCACAACAATTGGTAATGGTCTTCGTAGAATGTTGCTTTCATCACTTCTTGGTGGAGCTGTAACATCGGTAGCTTTTGATGGCGTTATGCATGAATTCGACTCTATTAGTGGTGTTCGTGAAGATGTTGTTGATATGATTCTTACGCTTAAAGAACTTGATGTTCATGTAAATGGCGATGAAGCTGTATCTTTGCACTTGGATGTTAAAGGCCCAGCTGTTGTAACAGCTGCTGATATCAAATGCCCTGCAGGTGTGTCGGTTTTGAATCCTGAACTTGTCATCGCTCACTTGAACGAAGATGGTAAGCTAAAAATGGAACTCATCGTAGAAAAAGGCAGAGGTTACAATCCTGCACAAGATCGTGATGCGGATGATAGGCCAAAAGGCTTTTTGTTGATTGATGCTTCTTTTTCACCGATTCGTCGTGTGGCGATGAGAGTTGAGAATGCACGTGTAAGCAAAAAGACCAACTATGATAAATTGATTATGGAAGTTGATACCGACGGTTCGATTACGCCGCAAGATGCCATCAGTGCGGCAGCGGCAATGTTTCAAGAGCAGTTGAATGTTTTTGTTGATTTTGATGTGGTTGAGCAAGATACAGCTTACGAAGATGATGTGGAATCTGTTGCAGATTTATTGAGCCAACCTATTGATCACTTGGATTTATCTGTACGTTCAATGAATTGTTTAAAAAGTGATAATGTATTTTACGTTGGTGATTTGGTTCAACGTACTGAGCAAGAAATGCTTCGTACACCAAACTTTGGTCGTAAATCGTTGACTGAAATCAAAGTGGTTTTAGATGGAATGGGCCTAGCACTAGGCATGGAACTTGATGGCTGGACTTCTGAGTCCGCTCAAGAGAATTAAAGAGGTATTACACGATGAGACATCGCAAACATCGCACATCACTTGGTCTTGTTTCAGGACACCGCCGCGCATTGTTGGCAAATCTTGCAACAGCACTTTTGACGCACGGTAAAATTGAAACAACACAAGCTAAAGCGCGTGCAGTTAAACCATATGTAGAAAAATTGATTACTTTAGGTAAAAAAGGTGATTTGCACTCTCGCCGTCAAGCGTTAGCAAAATTGCGCTATCGCCCGATTGTAGATCATTTGTTCTCCGATGTGGCAAATGCATTCACTGAACGTCCAGGTGGTTATACGCGTATCATTAAAACGCGTTTTCGCGTTGGCGATGCTGCTCCCATGGCATTGATTGAGTTGGTTGAAAATATTAACGAAACAGTGGCAGTTGAAGATACAGCAGAAGCTTAAATCTTCACAACGTAACTCATTCTAAAAGAGTGCTGCATATGCAGTGCTCTTTTTTTTGTTGAAAAATCTACGATGGTGCTGGCTGGCTTGGCGATTACACTGCCATTGAAGAGTAGTTGTTTAATTATTTGGTGTGCGTTACCTCACATCCTTTCAGGGAGGTTAAGTCACTTTCTTAAAGCTAATCATTTGCGATCAGTGAAACATGCCTTCAGGAAGGCTTATGCTTGAAGGACTTATTTTTTGATTTATGCTATGGATTGATATTTGTTTGGAGGATTTATGAATAAAAAAATTATATCTGGTTTAGTAGTTGCTTTATCGGGGCTCTCTTCAGTTTCGCAGGCTTCAGAATTTAAACCTGCAAGTGTAAGAGCGCTAGGTATGGGCGGCTCTAATGTGGCCTCGACCAAAGGCGTGGAGGCTTCGTATTGGAACCCTGCAGCATACGGTTTCTTTGGTGAGCGAGTTGCAGACGAAGCTGTCGATAATAGTAATTTAAGTACTAAAGATGTGGGTTTTACTATAAACACTGATGCTGGCGCATATTTATTTGGTACGTTTGAGAAGAATTATAATATTGCTAAGGCATTGCCAAATACAGTAAGTAATGCAAATGGCACATTTAGTTCTCAACAAATGGTTGATGCTGCCCGGTTGTCGCAAGGTGTGGCTCAGCTAGATCCACGCCCCGGTGGTGTGAATATATTGGCAGGTGCAACAGTAGGTGGGCGTGTCGCAAACTACGGCTTAGGGTTAAGGGTTTTTGCTGAGGTAAATAACAGTGTGGCGATTGATACTCAAAACAGAGGGCTTGATTTGGTTAATGCGTTTGCTGGTGGGGCAAGCTTGCCAGCACCAGCTGCTCCAGTGTACTTTTCTGTGCCACAGAGAGATCAAATGATTGCATCGCTGCAAACAGGTGGGAAAGCGCTTACTGCACAGCAAGCAAATGCTGTCGTTGCAGCTTATGATCAGGCGCTATTTCAAGATAAAACAGCTGTAGGACAGCAGCAGGTAATGACCAGTACACTAATCACTATTCATTCAGCGCCAGGTGATTTGACCAAAAATAATACAGTGGTTTCCACACGCGGGGTTGTGATATCTGAAGTTGGGGTAACTTATGGTTATGGTATTAATGATAATTTAAGCTTTGGCACTGTGCTTAAATATTTGCGCGCCGATATGGTTGCCACAGATGTGTTGATTTTCAGTAATCCTAACGCAAATACAACGTCGTTTAATCGGGGTAACAAAGAAACGTCGTCGGGCGTAGGCATTGATCTAGGCATGATGTATCGTATCCCAGCTTGGCAGTTTGGTTTGACAGCGCGGAATGTAAACGCGCCGTCTTTTGAGCATAAGGCTTCTGGTTATGTGTATACACTGAAGCCACAGGCAAAAGTTGGTGTAGCTTGGATTCCAAGTGATACGTTTACTGTTGAGGCAGGTTATGACATCACTAAAAACAATGGTGCTGTTGCCAATAGTGAATCGCAGTATTGGAATGCTGGATTGGAATGGGACGCATTGAGTATCTTAACTCTTCGCATGGGAGCATTTGAGAATATTGCACAAAGTGATATTGGTCTAGTGCCTACGCTTGGTTTAGGTTTAGATTTATGGGCAGCGAGAATTGATATTGGTGGTGCGATTTCAACCAAAAGAGTTGTGCTCGATGGTAAGAAAAGACCGGTCTATGCCATGGCTTCAGCAGCGATCACAATGGACTTCTAACTTTAAGT
>JAJFLD010000119.1 GCA_021772875.1 Ghiorsea sp.
TGTGCATGGCTTGGCATCACCTTTGGGCGCGTTTTTTCCTATTCCCCATGGCGTGGTGTGTGGCACATTGTTGTTTGAAGCCACAAGAATTAATATTGAAGCGATGTTATCACGGGATAAAAACCACCCCGCATTGACTAAATATGCAAAAGTGGGGCGTTTGTTATTAGGGGACAATAACTTTGATGATGTTGAAGCGTTAAAGCTCCTGCTTGGCACTTTAGAGCTATGGCAGAACTATTTAAAGATGCCAAAATTATCCGATTTTGGTGTCACAGAAGCTGATTTTGATAAAATCATCAGCAATATTAGCGCAGGAAGCATGGCCACCAATCCAATCAAGCTTGAAAAACCTGAGCTATGGGCACTTTTAAAAGCAAGATTATAAAACCAAATGAAGCCAACCCTTATGAAGTGTCGGGTGGATCGTTTGAAGATTTAACTATTCACCCTTTCTGAATTCGGGAAGTGCGCCTTTCAAATATTCATAACCAGACCAAACGCTTAAGACTGTGGCCAACCAAAGAAAAGCCGTGCCAGCTTCGTGCATGGGGAAACCAAAAAAGTCGACATGAATCAATAAACCTTCAATGGCAAACATTTGGGTTAACGTTTTCCATTTGCCCATTTGTGAGACATGTACAACCACGTCACGTTCGGCCAACCACTCACGCAAGGCGCCGATAATGATTTCGCGGCTGATGATGATAACCACCAAGATGGTGGAGGCAAAATCTGCTTCAACCAATAAAACAAGCGCAACTGTAACCAATAATTTATCGGCAACAGGATCCAAGAAACGGCCAAATGCTGTTTCTTCACCACGGGTGCGTGCCAAATAACCATCAAACCAATCCGACCAGCCAGCAATGGCAAATACCAAACCAGAAGCATAAAAAGAAAGCGGCTGTGGCAGGTAAAAAGCAAGCACAAATACAGGAACAAGAATAATGCGCATCGCAGTAATCTTATTGGATAATGTCCAGTTCATGATTGATAACCTACCTTATGAGCGTTTAATTTTATGTGCACGTTCTTTTTTGTGACTTATGAAAATCCAAATATCAGCAATCAGAGCCAGACCCGCCAAGATATACAAATGGAATGGTTTGAATAGGGGTAAAAATAATTCGAGATCTTTTATTGCATCTGTATGCGTGAGAAGACCAAAAAATACAAATACCCAAACCAAATGACCAATGATGAGAATCAATAAACTCAGGACCGTCCATAAGATACTCGTGAAGAGTGCCAAGGATGAAGGTTGCCCCGGAAGTTTTTTCATCTTAGTGGTTACTCAAAGCCAAGGCGCTTTATGCTCTCAACGCGCCAAGCATCATCATAATTGACCGCAACACTACGTGTATATTTTTCACCAGTTTCCTCATCATAAACTTCTTCAATGTATAAAACACGGCGGGGGTATGCAGTGTCTGTAATCATGGGTGGCCCCATTTCAGCTTCAACAGCAAAACGGGTATCACCTTTTTGAATAATCCAAATGCTGTTGGGGTCAATGACATTACCTTGATGGATTTCTTGTTTGATGCAACCTGTGCTGAGTAGGCATAACAAAATAAATATAGACAATAACTTCATGCTGTCTCCACAGGGCCGCGATGTTTTGTTTCGAGCAAAGCAATATAATCATCCATGCCTTGCTCTAAGCTCCATTGCGGCTGCCAGTTGAGCAACATAGAGGTTTCACTTAAATCAGCTTCAGTATGGTTTTGATAGAAGGTGAAGGGGTTGTCGAAATATTCAACATCCAGTTTGATATTTAAAGTACGGTTTAGGTTTGCGACAACATCATTAAAGGTGCGCGCTTTGCCTGAACCTATATTGCAAACACCAGAGCGAGAGGCATCAAGGGCAGCAAGGTTGGCTCCAATAACATCGCGGATATAAACAAAATCACGTTTTTGCTCACCATATTTAAACAATCGAATAGGTTCGCCAGCTTTTACACGCTGATAAAGTTGTAACATCATGGATGCAGTTTTGTTGCCATCACGTTCATTTTTGTGATGTTCGCCAGGGCCATACACATTAAAGTACCGTAGACCAATGATAGGTGCAGGATGGGAGTCGTACCAACGCGCGGCAATCCTATCCATGGCAAGTTTAGAAAAACCATAAATGTTTTCAGGCTCTTCGCCTGCGCCAATGCAATTGGGGGCAGCTGAGTTGCCATAGGTGCCTGCTGATGATGCGTAAATCACACGTGTGCCACTTATGGCGCTGGCTTTGAGTATGGATGCAAAGGCATCCGTATTGACATTGACCATTAATTTTTGGTCCATCACAGTGGTGTCGGTGATGGCTGCTTCATGATAAATGGCTGAGAAGTGACCTTGTGCAATATCTTGAAGCAATTGTGCATCATCACAATATACGGCGCGGACTTCACAGTCTACATGGATCAAGTTGCGCCAGTCGCCCGATGAAAAGTCATCGGCAATCACCACATCTGTATTTGGGCGTTTGAGTAGAGCTGCTGCGAGGTTGGAGCCAATAAAGCCAGCACCACCGGTGATAAGGATACGATCTTTCACTGTTGCTCCGTTTTTTCTTCACCACGCCATTGTAGTTGAAGGTTTTCGAAAGCACGTATGGTTGCATCATTGCATAATTGATAACCCAGACGTTTGTTGAGCGCACCAAGCAATACGGCTGCGGGAATATCGCAGACATCATTGACGTCGTAGTCTGTTTCAGCCAATAAACGTGCAATCCATGTACCTATGCCTGTTAGGTTTGCAATGTTTGCAATGCGCACCAGCTGATCGCAACGCGCCACGCTGATTTGTCCACCAGTAGCTGCAGATAGTTCTTCAGGGGTATTTTCGGGCAAGCTGGTTAATGGTCGGCAAAGTAGCTTCCATATCACCCATTCGCTTTCGGATATGTAATTTTTATCTTGGTGTAAAGGGAAAGCACCAGGTAGTGAAAAAATATTGTTTTCTGTCATAAGTTCAATCTTCCAAGTAGGCAATAGCGCCTGCGATAAATGTGCCTTTTAGGGCAGATGGTTTGATGGTGCAACCCATGCGAATGCTGCCCGTGAGGTTGGCGCGACGAAGTTTGGCGCCTGTTAGGTCGGCATGGTAGAGGTTAGCATTGCTTAAATCAGCTAAACGAAGATCACAATTGATGAGTTTTGTTTGGCTTAGATTTGCATTTTGTAAATTTGTTTTACGGAAGTTGCAGCCAGTTAAATCGGTATTAGAAAAATTGACACCGCTTAAGTCTAAGCCAGAAAAATCTTCTCCTACAACTGATTTTCCTTGGCGAATTGCTTGTTTTGCTGCGTTTGCGTCCATGCTTTCCTCATTATATTAAAATTGTGGTCGTATATTTAGAAGCAGGCGATGGTACGTGATATGTTGTTTCAATCAAGTTTGATGTCTTGCGATTGCGCTTGAATGTTTATATCCCTATGCTGCGCACCGATTTAAATTTTATTTGTGTGATCTGATGTAGGAGATTGTATGCCGTTAAAAATTGCAATATTGCCCGGTGATGGTATTGGACCAGAGATTGTGAACGAAGCTTTGAAAGTGATGGAAGTGCTTAATCAGAAGTTCAATTTGAATGCAACTTGGCAAGAAGCGACCATTGGTGGTGCGGCATACGATGCTGAACAAGACCCTTATCCTGCATCAACGCAAGCCTTGGTTAAAAGCTGTGATGCCGTGCTGCTTGGGGCTGTTGGTGGGCCGCAATGGGAAGCGCTGCCTAAACCCAGTCGACCTGAAGCAGGTTTATTGCGTATTCGTGAAGATTTAGGTTTGTATGCCAATTATCGCCCTACAAAAGTGTTTGATCAGTTGCTGGATGCATCAACACTTAAACCCGAAGTGGTGAAAGGTGTAGATATATTGGTGGTGCGTGAATTGGTGTCGGGCATTTATTTTGGGCAACCTCGTGGTTATGAGATTGTTGATGGCGAACGGCGTGGCTTTAATACGATGGCTTACCGTGAAAGCGAAGTGCGTCGTATTGCCCGCAAAGCTTTTGCAGCAGCACGTTTACGTAGTAATAAAGTATGCAGTGTTGAAAAAGCTAATGTTTTGGAAGTGTCTGAATTGTGGCGTGAAATTGTGATAGAAGTGCATCAAAATGAGTTTCCTGATGTGGAACTATCACATATGTATGTAGATAATGCAGCAATGCAATTGATTCGTAATCCAAGGCAGTTTGATGTGATTGTTACAGGTAATTTGTTTGGTGATATTTTATCTGATGAAGCATCTATGCTTACAGGTTCAATTGGCATGTTGCCATCGGCATCGATTGGTGAAAAATTTGCAATGTATGAGCCTATCCATGGCTCAGCACCTGATATTGCAGGCCTTGATAAAGCCAATCCGTTAGCCACGATTTTATCGGTTGCTATGATGTTACGTTTTTCATTAAATCGGACAGATTTGGCTGAAAAGGTTGAGCTGGCTGTAGAAAAAACTTTGGATGCAGGTGTCAGGACTGTGGATTTGGCAGATGGGCAAACGCCCGTTTCATGTTCTGCCATGGGTGATGCAGTTTGTTTAGCTTTAGGAGAATTAGCATGAGTAATATGGAGCGTTTTTTACCTGAAAAAGAAGGCGGTTATGTGGTCGCTGTGGTTGGTGCAACGGGAGCAGTAGGTCAGGTGATGTTAGAAATCTTGGCTGAGCGCAAGTTTCCTGTTGCAAAAGTGATAGCCATCGCATCTAGCCGCAGTGCGGGCAATACTGTGACTTTCAAAGGTAAAGATTTGGTGATTCAAGATTTGGAAACTTTTGATCCAGCTGGTGTGGATATTGCATTGTTTTCTGCGGGGGGCGAGCGCTCAAAAGATCATGCGCCACGGTTTGCCGAGGCGGGGTGTTATGTTGTTGATAACTCAAGTGCATGGCGCATGGATGAAGAGATTGCTTTGGTGGTACCAGAGGTGAATCCGCATGCTTTAGAAATGGCGCGGCACAATCGCATCATTGCCAACCCCAATTGTTCAACCATTCAAATGGTTGTAGCTTTAAAACCTTTGCATGATGTTGTGCCCATTGAGCGGGTGAATGTTTCTACATATCAGGCGGTGTCTGGTGCCGGCGCAGTGGCGATAGAAGAGTTGGCAAAGCAGACAACAGCCTTGCTGAGTGGGCTCTCACCTGAAGTTAATGTTTTTCCTGCGCGAATTGCTTTTAATGTGATTCCACAGATAGATGTTTTTATGGAAGATGGTTATACCAAAGAAGAACGGAAAATGATGGATGAAACTGTTAAAATCATGGAAGCAAATATTGCTGTAACAGCGACAGCAGTGCGTGTTCCTGTGTTTTATGGCCATTCTGAAGCAGTTAACATTACTTTTTCAGGTGAGATGGATGCAGATAGAGCACGTGAAGTGCTTGCTGATGCTGATGGTATCTGTGTTGTGGATGACCCAAGTACTGAAGATTATGCCATGCCATCGGAAGCAGCAGGCACTGATTCAGTGTGGATTAGTCGTATTCGGAATGACAATTCTTTTAGAAATTCCTTGCACTTATGGGTCGTGGCAGATAATGTGCGTAAAGGTGCAGCTCTAAATGCTGTACAGATAGCAGAAATTTTAATTCGATAGCGAGGGAGTATGCGAAGATACCCTTCAGTTAGGCGGAAAGAGGAGGCAGGCATGTTTCAAAGGGCCATGCATGTTCTTTTAGGGACTACATTTGTTGCACTATTTGGTTTTCAAGTTGCGTGGGCCGTATCCTTTGGCTCCATGGACGTGGCAAGCAAAATGGGAGAGCCTTTTTACGCAGAAGTTCCATTGCGCATGGGAGCCGATGAGTCTTTAAGTAAAACTTCTGTCGATTTGGGTAGCCCTGCTGATTATCGTATTTTAGAGGTGTATCGTAATCCAGTGTTGAACACGATACACGCAGATATTGTTGATGATGAGCGAGGCCCGCGTGTCACGTTATCTTCAGAATCAAGTATTGATACAGCCTTCTTTAATTTAATCTTAAAAATACGCTATGGTCGCTCTACACATTATAAAAAAATCCCAGTTTTCCTTGATGCTTCGGCAAAAGCTTTCACCGCATCTGATCAACCGCAGGTTTCTGCCGCGCCAGCAGTCAATGCTGCAAATGTTCGCCCCGAATCTTCAGAAGCATTTATCACTAAAGTGCCAGAAGGAGCCGCCAGCAATGGTAAAGAGCCTTTTGAAGAAATCGTTGATGCAAATGCAACAGCACCAACAGCGCAACAAAATGAAATGTATGATGGCTGGGCGAGAACTTCGCGTTATGGGCCTATGGTTTACGGCGACACAATCACAACAGTAGCCAAACGTTTGCGTGCAGATGAGCAATTTAGCAATCAACAAGTGATGATGGCGCTTTTTGAGAAAAATAAAAAACAATTCTCTAAAAATAATATCAATCTTATTAAGGCTGGCGCATATTTGGACGTGCCTACGGCACAAGAAGTTGTTCAACTTTCTACAGTGGGAGCAAAGGCAGCACTTTCTGAACAAACAAAAGCTTGGAAAGCAATGCAAAACCAACCCAAATATGCAGCTTTGGCTGAAGCTCAGCGTACCCGTTATTCAAGCCGTGTCCGCATTGGTCAAACGGCAACAGGTACTGCAAGTCAGCCGATTTCGGCCCCTGTAAGTTCAGGGAAAAATTCTAAGGCTGAAGCCGTGTTGCCCGAAGCAGCACCGAGCGCGGCAACTAAAAACTTAGAGAAACAACTCAGTGAAAAAGATAGTCAGTTGGCAGCGTTGCAACAAAAAATGACTGAGCTTGAAAGCAGACTAGTTAAGGCTGAAAAAGTCACTGTAGAGACGCCTGTAGATGCAAATGCTGCGGCGCTTGATGCTCAAAACAAACGTTTGGAACTTGTGATTACAAGGCTAAAAAACCAATTGGAATTGGCCAAGACCAGTGGGGCAGAAGAATCTGGCATGGCTGGTTGGATGATGTATGCGCTTATGGGTTTAGCAGCGCTTGTATTGGCTTTGCTTGCTGCAGTTTTGGTCTTGCTTCGCAAAGGCAGAGCGCATCCGGCAGATAAAGATAATGCAGCCTATGCTTTGTCTGAAGCTGATGATGGTAAACTGCCTGAAATAAAAAATAATCAAGCGACAGTCGCTGTGGATCTTTTAGATACAGCAGAGCTGAATAATACAGATGGTTTTGCTATGCCTAGCCACGATGGTTCAGATATTGATGCTTCGGCAGAAATGTTTGGTTCTTCTGGCGACCTTTTAGAAGAAATCCCTGAATTAACAGATGAAGAAACAGGCGAAATGGCACCATTCAACGCTGATGGCGATGAAACACCTGATCCGAATGTAAACTATTTAGAAGACGCTGATGTTTACATGCGTTATGGCATGGAAGATGAAGCTGAGAAACAAGTTCGCATGGCGCTCAAACTGCAAGAAGACAACCCCGAAGCACATGCTAAAATGGTTCAAATTCAACGTGCTAAAGGTGATGAGTCTGCTGCAAAAGATGCTATTGCAGTGGCCAAAGGCCTTTTGGCCGGCAGTGGGCTGGCAGCTTTTGAGGCGGCTCTTGCCGAAACATTCACAGATTCAACAGGTTTCCCTATAGCTGAAGCGCATGATGACTTTGGCTTGGAGACAAGTGAACCTGAAAGCGATGATTTCCCTTCTGCCATGGACTCTGGAGAAGTGGATTTTGACTTTAGTGAAATGGGTCAAGAAGAGCTTGATGCCCGCCTTGAGGAAGCCGATGCAAGTATAGAACCTGTAGCTTCAAAAAATGAATATGTGGATAGCCTTGTGCTTGAGGGCATGGACTTTGATTTTGACAAGGCTGAAATAGAATCTGATAAAGGTGAGTCTGAAACCCTTGGCTCAGCTGATGATGTGGTGGATGATGAGCAGTCAGATGAGCAAGGCGTTGTCTCATTGGATGCTGTAGATAGCCAAGAACTTGATAGCATTGAAGTTGATTTTGATAGTGTAGAATTATCACCATCCGATGTCTTGGATACCGATATCGGTTTAGAAAACATTGCAGGACTTGACTTTGATGTTGCCGATTTGGATATGGATGACACTTCAGAAGTGTTTATTGATTCAGGTACAGTGCATGTTTCTTCAGGCGACCCAGATGTGGCACCCGATGATGAACTTAATGATTTTGAAATAGATAAGGCACGTGCTGCTGCTGAAGAAGAGGCCAAAGCAGATTCTGTGGATTTAGATGCAGATCATGAAGATCCTTTTTCGGCAGCTTCTTTTGCTTTAGATGAGAAGGGAGCCAGTGCGGCTTCAGAAGATTGGGATACAAATGCACTTGGTGCATTAGCAGGTGAAGAAGAAGATGCCTTATCGCTCACTGAAAATGGGCAAGATCAATCGTCAGATGACGATGGAACTGGTATCGAACTTGAAGAATTGGATTTCGATGGACTTGATACTGATGCAGATAAAAATGAGACAGGTGAAGTAGACCTTGAAGCGTCTTTGGGTGATGTTGAAGATATTGGTCTTGAATCTTTGGACATGGGTTTTGATTTACCTGAT
>JAJFLD010000120.1 GCA_021772875.1 Ghiorsea sp.
GGCTCTTTTGTAATAAATGCAGCATAGGCAGGGTGAAGCCTGCTGTTTTTCCTGTGCCTGTTTGTGCGCCAGCTAAGACATCGTCGCCATTAAGAATGGCGGGAATTGCTTTGGCTTGCACAGGCGTTGGGGTCGTGTAACCCGACTGTGTTACAGCTTGAAGGAGCTCTTTTGAGAGCCCAAGTTCTTGAAATGTCATGTTTATTTATATGATTGCATCGAAACTTAAAATCACTGACCAGTGGATGCAATGTGTTCCATTTTATTTTCCGATGAAACCAAACCTCAGTGAAGGGTTGGTGCGTAAAGCATAACTGAATATGACTTTTAGGAGGTTGCATAGTGTCTATTTTTAGAGAAAGTGCAATAAAGCTTTTTTTGCTGCTAGATTTCGCCGCATGAAAATTATTATTTTATGTATATTATTGTTTTTTACTGCTGGAAAGCTGCAAGCAAGCGAAACGCTTTTGCGTGCCAAAGATGCTGATTTTTCTTTTTCTTTTGAGTCTTTGAAGCTTGATGAGTTTAACAATGAAAAGATGGGTTTGTTTGGCGCTAACTTCTTGGTGGCGTTGGAAGAGCATCCTTGGTTATCGATTGGTGCGGCCACATACGGCTCGTTGACGGGTAAGCGCGGAGGATTTATTACTTTAGGTTTGGCAAGCGATGCACATATAAATTTAAAGCAAGATTTATCAGCGCACGCGGGTTTGTTTGTTGGGGCAGGCGGGGGGCATGGTGGCTATCAACTGCAAGGTGGTGGTTTGATGTTGCGCGGCCATGTTGGCTTGTCTTGGGATGAGGCATTTGGGAATTTAGGTGCTGGTTTGAGTCGGGTGTCCTTCCCCAATGGGCATGTGGATAGTTCTCAAATGTATGTTTCGTATGCATATGATTTTCAAAGTTTGATTGCCAGTGGCTGGGTAGAGACAGCAAGTGCGGATGAAAAACAGGGTTGGACAGCGTTGAATCAGCATCAATTTGGTTTGGTTTATCGGATGTATAATGTACCTGCGGGTGTGAAAAACTCTGCAGGCCGGCCGCAATACAAAAGTATTGGTTTGGTGGGTGTAGAGTGGCAACAAGAAATAAATGATTGGATGTTTGCATCTTTGGAAACTGAAGGTGCGATGTCTGGCAAGAGCAATGGTTATATGCAGATATTGTTGGGCTTGGGTATGCATTATCCATTGATGGATAATTTGCGGTTGAAGTTGTCGGGATCGGTTGGTGTTGCAGGTGGTGGTAACGTTGATACAGGTGGCGGTTTGTTGGCTGATATCGGTATAGGTTTAAAGACGAACATCAGTGATGATTTATCTGTGGAAGCGGAGGTGGCTGTGGTTGATTCTTTGCGGGCAGACTTTAAGGCGAAAAGCTTTGCGCTCAAGCTTAATCGGTCTTTTACAACGCCATTGGTGATGCAAGGTCAGTCGGTGGAGCTTGCGCAACTGCACAATTATTCGGCGCAGCATATGCGGGTGCGTTTTGTGCACCAATCCTACTTTAAACCCGCCAGTGTTTCGCAAGCTTGGCGTTCGCATCATGCACATCGCGACGTGAACTTATTGGGTTTTCAAAGTGATTATTTCATCAACGATCATTTCTTTTTATCAGGTCAAGGCATTGCAGCTTATGAGGGGCAAGCGGGTGGTTATATGACAGGGCTCGTTGGAGCAGGTATTGCATATCCGCTTACACAAGCGTGGGCTGTTGAAACAGAGCTGCTTGTTGGTGCAGCAGGTGGCGGCGGTTTGGCTGTGGCAGGCGGTTTGGTGTGGCAGGTCAATGCTGGTATGTCGTATCATGTGACAGACAATTACAGTGTGTTGTTTGAAGTGGGTCGTATGGATGCGCCTAAGGGTGCTTTTGCCGCAAATGTATTAAGTATTTCCACGGCATATGATTTTTCACTCTTTATGGGTAAATAAAGGCATGCAAAGAGAGGCTCAGGTGGAAACACGATTAGAAATGTTAGAAACAAAAAGTGCTTATCAAGAGCATTTGATTCAAGAATTAAATGAAGTGGTCATTCAGCAGCAAAGCCAAATTGATAAATTAGAGAAATCCTTGGCTCAACTTCGTGAGTATTTGAGTAGCGCTGGCGAACAGCAAGGTTCATTTGAGCAAGAAGCACCTCCTCCGCATTATTGACATGCCTTAAATCAGTGCCTACTCTATTATAGCGCGTTTAAAATCAAGGGAGATAGGCATGAAATTAATACATATGGCTTTGGCAGTAATCATGACAGTTTTGTTTTTGGGTTGTTCAAGTGGAGGTTCTTCTGATGGCGGGGTAGTGTATACAGGTAAAACTACACCCGCAGTAATCACAGCAACAAATGCGGAAAGCATGGCGGGTGCGGGGCTAAATGGTTCTCAATCATCATCGACGGTTGCGGTCGGCGCACTACAGGGTTCAGCGGTAAGTGGGATTGCAGTAGCTCAAAACATTGTTGGAAGTGCATCTTCCGTTGTTCAAGGAGTGGCAATTGGCTCGATGGCTGCTGGTGTAATACAAACTACAAGTCAAACAATATTAGCGGCAGATGTGGGTGCTGTATCGGGTTCGATTACATTGGTCGGACAAATAGATGATGTTACGCATTTGGGTACAATTACAATGACGTATAATCAGTTCACGGTGCCGAGCGGAACGGTGATGAATGGCGTAATAACAATTAAAGTTGATGCTGTTGATAGCCTGCTAAACCGAACAAATGCTACAATGACATTTACAAGCTTCAAAGTCGCGGATGCCACAAATAGCCTGGCCATGGGAGGTTCTGTCCATATTATTACAGCAGGTGCGACAGATACAATGACGCTTAATTTCACGATTGATTCTAATGGGCACCAAACAAAAATGGAAAACTTTGTTTATGTAGTAGTATCTTCTGCTGCGCCTAACTTTATGTCAGAATCTTTAAGTGGGCGTGTCTATGATTCTGTAGAAGGTTATGTCGATGTTTCTACAACAGCACCAATGCTTACAGCTTTATCGACTGACTTGTACCCATCCAGTGGTGGGCCTTTCTTGGTCAAAGGTTCTAACAATACGCAGGTGAGATTAACGCCACAAAATGTAACATCTGTTTTGGTTGAGGCGGATACAACGGGTGATGGCATTTTTGACTATAGCGCTGTTCAACCGTGGTCAGCGATTTAAAAAAACATACGTATACTAAGCCTGTTTTGGATAAACTAGCACCTCTGCACTTGTATGCAGGGGTGCTTTTTTGTTTGAAAGTGTTGTGAAATTGTGACACTTTCATAGT
>JAJFLD010000013.1 GCA_021772875.1 Ghiorsea sp.
CGCTCGTATTGGTATGGTATTCCAAAAACCCAACCCTTTCCCTAAAAGCATCTATGAAAACATTGCTTATGCACCACGTATCCATGGTATTGCAAGTGATGGTGCAGAAATGGACGCCCTTGTTGAACACTCACTCACCCGTGCAGGGCTTTGGGATGAAGTCAAAGATAAACTACAAGAACCAGGCACCGCACTCTCTGGTGGCCAGCAACAGCGCCTATGCATTGCGCGCACTATTGCTGTCAAACCCGAAATCATCTTAATGGATGAACCTTGTTCTGCCCTAGACCCTATCGCCACAGCAAAAATAGAAGAGCTGATGGATGAGCTTAAAAATGAGTTTACGATTATTATTGTGACACACAGTATGCAACAAGCAGCACGTGTATCTGATTTCACAGCTTTCTTTTATATGGGTGATTTGATTGAGTTTGGGCAAACCAATGAAGTCTTTACCCATCCTAACAAGCAACAAACTGAAGACTATATCACTGGGCGCTTTGGTTAAGGAGATGGACATGCCACTACACACAATGAAACGTTATGATGAGGAGTTAGCCGAACTCAAACAACACATCCTTGCCATGGGTGGATTGGTTGAACGCGCCATCACCAATGCTGTAAAATCCATGGTTGAGCAAGACGAAGCACTCGCCACAAAAACTGTTGAACGCGATGAAGCCATCAATGCTTTGGAAGTACAATGCGATGAAATGACCCGTGATATCCTTGTTCGCCGCCAACCTGCCGCAGGTGATCTTCGATTTATCATGGCCATCATCAAACTTGTCACCGATTTAGAGCGAATGGGTGATCTTGCTGCTGGCATAGCCCAAGGCACATTGCGTGTGCGTGATAACCCACCACGCGTATTCTCAAACCTCGATATCATGACTGAAAAAGTTTTGCGTCAAGTAAGCCGTTCCCTTGATGCTTTTTCTCGTGGCGATACAAAATTGGCTATGAAAGTGATTGAAAAAGATGCTGGTATTGATGTGTTGTATAAACGCATGTACCGCGAAATGTTAACCTATATGATGGAAGATCCTCGCTCAATAAGCTCCTCCATTGTGTTATCTAATGTTGCCAAAAATCTTGAACGTATTTCTGACCACGCCACCAATATTGCAGAAATGGTTATTTACATCGAACGCGGCCACGATATCCGTCATGTCGATCATGAAGCTGCCGCACGTTTACTCTCTGGTGAGGATGAAGACACTTAAAAACCCATCATCATCAAAAACCCAACTGTTGTCGCAGCGACTCAGCCTTGATAGCTGAGTCGCGCAATGACTTTAATGTGATTGATTTTCTACTCTTGGCCAAGCGACCACCTTGCTCATCGGCAATCAGCTGGTGATGATGATAATAGGGTGATGAATAGTTAAGCAGCTTTTGTAACACGATATGTACGCCTGTACTACTTTGTAAATCTTGGCCTCGTATCACATGGCTAATGTTTTGTTCCGCATCATCCACCACTACAGCCAAATGATAACTATAACGAATATCTTTTCTGCCAATAATAACGTCACCAATATTGGCTAAACCAAACTTTTGTTGCAAACCCTCGCTATCAAACCAACTCAGCTGCTGGCCAAACATTTGGATCACAGTTTGCATATTTAAGCGCCAAGCAAATGCTTGGTTTAACATCTTTTCTTTTTGCATCTGAATGCTTAATGTTTTACACGTACTTGGATAGTTGTCCAAACGCTGACAAAGATGATGTTTATGGTTGATTTGCGATAATTGTGTCTCAATCTGTTTGCGCGTACAGAAACAAGGGTATAAAACATCCATGTTTATCAAAGTATCCAAGGCTTGCTGATACAAAAACAAACGTTGTTGCTGGTAGCTTATTTCGCCTGTAAACGATATACCTAACCAATTTAAATCATCTATCATTTGCACACTGAATTCAGGCTTACAACGTGTAAAATCTATATCTTCGATGCGTAATATAAATGCTGCTTGATATTTTTTAGCCCATGCTTGGCAAGTGAGCGCGGAGTAGGCATTACCTATATGCAACAGCCCTGTCGGTGATGGTGCAAAGCGTGTTCTCATTCGCGCTTATAAAAGGTTTTTATGTCGCAGCTTTAGCAGCAACCAAGGCTTCTAACATCGGCTGACCTTCTTTGACACGCTCAGGACGAAGCAATGCATACACCTTATCATTTTTTTCCAATACAAACTCATCATGGATAATATGAGATTGTCCTTCGCGAACGACAGCCAAAGGTTGCACACCGTGTGGAATTCTTAGCTCATTGATCTTCAAACCAACCAATTCAGAATCTTCGGCAATCATTAAGGTATCAAAAACCAAACGTTTTCTTGTTGCTTGGTCATGCCAATAACTAAAAGTATAGGGTTTGGCAAACAGTCGTTTGGCCTGAATTTGATGCATCAAGCTGCTATATTTTTTCTCATCGCCTTCAGCCAATGCCACATAAGCATTTTTAATATGAAACATATCTTGCGCCAAACGCGCAATATGCAAATTATGATCTGAGGAGCCTGTCATCACAATAACTGTATCAATTTCTTCGGCATGAAGTACTTCCATAAACAATGGATCCAAAGCATTGCCTCTTACCGCTTCAAAACCAGCATTTTTCAGGTTGTGCACAACCTGCCCATTCAAATCAAGGAATCTAACTTCGCGGTCTTCACTCAATAATCGCCCTAACTCTGCACCAACTTGACCACCACCGACAATCAAAACTGAACGATCACTACCACCTTGAACATTCAACCACTGGCTTAAAGGTTTGGCTAAAAAGCTGTACAAAAATACCGAAACAATGATGATGATATACACCAAGGCGAGCAATGTTTCTGCATCAGGATTGCCCGCATCGATTAAAATAACGGAGAATAATGAAGTCACACCAGCTGCCACCACACCACGTGGCGCCATAAAAGCTAAAAAGGTCATTTGCCTATAATTGAGCTGTCCACCAATTGAAGAAGCCAAAACTGCCAATGGTCGTACAAACAAAGCTAAAATCACAAAAATAAGAAGCCCCTGCCACAACCACGCTTCCATCACATGCAAGTTTAAATTTGCTGCCAATAATACAAACAACATCGAAATCAACAGCATGGATAAACTGCCTTTAAAATGTTTTAAGTTTTGTAAGTCTGAAATATCCATGCGCTGTAAAACAGCACCTGAAACCAATACGGCCAATAACCCTGCTTGCGAGCTTAACTCGTTGGCCAATAGAAAAATGCCCCATGCCGCAGCTAGACTTAACACAACACGTAACTCAACACCTTGGGCAACATTATAACGCAAAGCTAAACCCAGCCACCAGCCACCAATACCACCAACAAAGGCACCTACACCAAACTTAATCATGATATCTTGAAAGCTAAGCCACGCATCCATCTCAGGCATCATCACAATCTGAAGCATCACAATCGCTAAAATTGCACCCACAGCATCCACCAGCATGGCTTCACCTGTTAAAATATGACTCACTTCTCTATCCAAACGGACTTGGCGGATAATCGGTGTAATCACAGTTGGCCCACCTACTGCAACCAAGGCACCAAACAAAAAGGACATGGCCCAACTCATATCAACCAAATAATGCACCACCGCACCACCAATCAACATTGTCATCACCGGCGCAACAATCACCAATCTGCCTACTGTCCAACCATGCTCACGCAATACTTTTAGGTTTAAGTTTAAACCACCTTCAAACAAAATCACAGCCAGACCCAATTCAATCAAAGTATGCATTGCAGGTTCCAAAAGGTTGGCCTGAATCATATTTAAGCCATAGGTACCTAAAGCCATACCTGCTACCAACCAAATAATAATCGGAGGAAATTTTAAACGCGCAGCAAGCAACTGCGCCCCCACCGCTATCAAAACGGTGATAATAAACGCTGCTGTTGGTGTGCTTTCAATAAACATCGTTATAGCCTAACCAAGGGCAACCACACAGTCCATTTCGACTTTGGCTGCCAATGGTAATGCTGCAACAGCAACTGTGGAGCGTGCGGGGCGATGATTGCCCAACCAGCTTGCATAAATTTCATTGACGACAGGAAAATCCGCCATGTTTTCAAGAAAAATTGTTACTTTAATAATTTGATCAAGCTGACCACCTGCCGCTTCAATCACCGCGGTGAGGTTGGCTACCACCTGCTTGGCTTGTGCTGCCACATCGTCGGCCACCATAAGACCAGTATGAGCAACCAAGCCAATTTGGCCTGAGGTGTATAACATCCCTTGATGTACAATAGCTTGGCTATATGCGCCCACTGCTTTAGGTGCATCTTCAGTATGAATTGGTTGTAGAGTAGTCATGGTTTTTTCCTTCGTATTGTATTTTCTTTGATGGTCTGCCCAATATTTTGACCAAATGAGGTAAAGCTTCTAAACACTGAACCCAAATGCTGTTTAATGATGTTGCGGCCCAAACCTTTGGGCTGATGACGGCGTACACGAGATACATGATTCATGGCTTTTAAAGCTTTAAAAACACGTGAGAGATGCACCCTATCTTCAACCTCAACAAGGATGTAAAGTGAAGTCAAAGAGCCT
>JAJFLD010000121.1 GCA_021772875.1 Ghiorsea sp.
GAGAAAATCGTGCCCACAGGGCCATCAACATCCAAGTTTGATGAGCCATCAAGCGGGTCTACCAAAACCAAATAATCAGCATCTTGGTATTCTTCAATCACCAATAATTCTTCTTGTTCCTCTGAACCTACTGCGCAAATAAAACCCGTTGAGCGCATTTCTTCGAGGAAAATATCATCGGAGAGTACGTCTAACATTTGTTGTGCTTCGCCTTGAATATTCTCAGAACCCGCATTGCCCAATGCCCCGCGAAATACCGCGCCTTGCAATAAAGCTGCAATTTCAGTCGCTGCACGGCCCACGCCTTGTATGATTGGCATCATATCATGTCCGTGTTCACCTTCGCTGGCGATTCGACTAAGTGTTGTTGGCATATTACAGTTCCTCCATCAAAAATAATGGTGCGAACCCTAAACCAGACAAGAGACAAATACTATGAACAACGAACACCAACGCCTATACGCTTTGACCGAAGTTATCCTCAATCAAATGCAGGCTTGCGGCGGCGCCATCTCTTTTCAAAATTGGATGCAAGCAGCCCTTTACCAACCCAAGCTTGGTTATTACGAAAGCGAAGAAATTTTTGGCCAAGAAGGCGATTTCATCACGGCCTCAGCCATGGGTTCATGGTTGGCACTTGGTTTTGCAGAAAGTATTCACAAAAGTTGGTTGGCTTTGGGCAGCCCAAATGTTTGGACACTCATTGAACAAGGTGGCGGCTCTGGTGATTTACTTTGCAACACCCTCGCAACCTTAAAAGAACTTGGGCTTTCACCAACACAAACCATTGCCGTGGAAACAAGCGCACAACTGCGTCAGCGCCAACAAGAGAATTTCCAAAAATATGGCTTAAACATCACCCAATGCGCCACCCTGCAAGACATCAAACCCGTGGTTTGTGCCATTATGTTTAGCAATGAGCTTCCCGATGCTTTTCCTGTGCAAGCTTTTGTGTGGCAAAATAAGCGTAAAATTGAGCGCGGTGTTGATTGGGATGGTGAGAAGTTTGTTTGGGTTGAGCTGGGCGAGATTGGATCGAAAAAAAACGCCACAGAAACAACTGATATTGCAGAAACCATTCAAGCCGCTTGGCCAGAAGGTTATATCAGCGAATTTAACCCACATTTGGCAACATGGCAGCGTGATATTTCAGCTATTTTTGAAAAAGGCATCGTGCTCACCGTTGATTATGGCTATACTCAGAAAGAATATTACCGCCCCCAACGCATCGAAGGCACGCTCATGGGTCACCACAAACATCAAGTCGTTGATGATGTACTCAAACTATCTCCTGGCGTTTGCGATATCACTGCCCACATTGATTTCAGCGCTCTAAAACATGCTGGCGAACGTGTTGGTTTAGAAGCCATCGCCTACACCACCCAAGGCGCATGGCTTGCCCAATCAGCACAGGTACAACAACACATCCAAAAACTTGCCGAACACCCCGATGTTGATTCCATCGCCCAAATCACCCAAGCCAAACGTTTGATGCTGCCCAACGGCATGGGTGAATCATTTAAGCTATTGATTCAAAGCAAAGGCATTAGCAAAGAAAACAGTCTATCGTTGGTTACACCAGCATTTGACCGTTTACACACACTATGATTACACCCTTTAATCTTGACTGAAAACCATTTTATCTTAAGCTATTTAAATATGAAGCATTCAAAAGTGAGCCGTATCTTTAAGATAATTTTTATTTACTTGTTATCTTTAATTCTCTCGACCTCATCATTAAGTGCTGAAGAGTTTGTGTTAAGCCAAACAAAAATTGGGCGTTTAATATTAACTCCAAATAGCCCTATTTCCGTAAAAATAATAAAAAAGGCATTCCCCGAATATTCAGTTACGCATGAAATCAGATCAGGTGATTCACCTGACTTTCATTGGATTGGAATTAGTAATAAAGAAAAGGAACTTCTTTTTTATATTGTCTCATACTTAGAGGAGCCTGATAATAAAAACACTAATCTCTATAATATAGACCTATTAACTGTCACTAGTCCTCATATAAAAGATGAACATGGAATAAAAGTAGGCGACTATCTTGATAAAGTTATAAAATCCCGAGGAGAAAATTTATTACTAAGCGCCAATCACTTTGACAACTCAATAGGAAATTCAAATCTCTTTTACCAATTTACAGTTAAACCTAGTGAAAAACTACGTAGCCTAGGTCTAGATTACTTTAACCCTGAAAATGTAACTTTAAAACAAGTTATTGAGAGCAACCCCATAATAACATCTATTTCATGGCCAAACCCTCGTTGGGAATAACGAATAGTTAGCTTTTTTTTGCTACCGTGAAATATTAAAACAACCACGGTGCAGAAGTTTTCCGACCTGCTTCATACGAATGAATGACATCGCCATTTTGCAAGGTTAAACCAATGTCATCCAAACCATTTAATAAACAGTGCTTGCGGAAATCTTCCACCTCAAAGCTGAATGATTGGCCTGATGGCGTGGTCACGGTTTGTGCTTTTAAATCAACAGTGATTTTATAACCTTCATGGGCTACTGTTTCAGCAAACAATATATCTATTTCAGCATCAGTTAACACCACAGGTAAAATGCCATTTTTGAAGCAGTTGTTGTAAAAAATATCGGCAAAACTTGGTGCTATCACGCAAGAAACACCATAATCCAAAATCGCCCAAGGCGCATGTTCACGTGAGGAACCGCAACCAAAGTTTTCGCGAGCCAACATGATTTCAGCCCCTTGATAACGTGTTTGATTTAAGACGAAATCTTTGCGGATAGGACGGTTGGTACAATCCATTTCTGGCTCGCCCACATCTTCATAGCGCCATTCATCGAATAAAAATGGTCCATAACCCGTGCGCTTGATGCTTTTTAGAAACTGCTTAGGAATAATCGCATCCGTATCCACGTTTGCCCTGTCCATAGGCACGACCAATCCGTTTAAAGTTGTAAATGCTTGCATAACTCAATCCTTTTTAACCATATTATTTAACCACAAAGGCACGAATACACAAAGAAAAACTATCCAAACACTGTTTCCGCATACTGCTTATTTTATCATGCTTTCCATGCAAAAAGCTTTGTGTCTCTGTGTCTTTGTGGTTTATTTAATTCCAGTCTCTAATGTCTACAAAGTGGCCTTTAATGGCTGCTGCCGCTGCCATGGCTGGGCTCACCAAATGTGTGCGCCCGCCTGCACCCTGACGACCCTCAAAGTTACGATTTGAAGTGGATGCACAACGCTCACCTGCCTCTAGTCTATCTGCGTTCATCGCCAAACACATCGAACAACCTGGCTCCCGCCATTCAAAACCAGCATCTTTAAAAATGACGTCCAAACCTTCACTTTCAGCTTGTGCTTTCACCAATCCAGAGCCTGGCACCACCATCGCCAATTTCACATTGCCAGCAATCTTATGCCCTTTGGCAATCGCTGCTGCCGCACGAAAATCTTCAATGCGCGCATTGGTGCAAGAGCCGATAAATACCTTATCAATATGAATGTCTTGCATGGCTGTATTTTCTTTCAAACCCATATAAGCCAATGCTCTTGACCAACCTTCACGTTGCACTTCATCTTTGGCATCAGCAATAGCAGGGGTTGATCCTGTAATGGGCACCACCATTTCGGGGCTGGTTCCCCAAGTCACTTGTGGCGTAATATCTGCGGCATTTAAATGTACTTCTGCATCAAAAATGGCATCGGCATCAGAATGTAATTCGCGCCATGCAGCTTCTGCTTTGTTCCACATATCACCTTTAGGCGAGGATGGGCGACCTTTGACATAATTGATGGTCACATCATCTACAGCAACCATGCCGCAACGCGCGCCTGCTTCGATGGTCATATTACAAAGTGTCATGCGCCCTTCCATGCTCAAAGCACGGATTGCCGAGCCTGCAAATTCAATGGCATAACCGGTGCCACCTGCAGTACCAATTTTGCCAATGATAAATAGCGCCACATCTTTGCCTGTGATGCCTTGTGATAAATCACCTTCAACATTAATACGCATCACTTTGGGTTTCTTCTGAATCAAGGTTTGGGTGGCTAGCACATGTTCTACTTCTGAAGTGCCAATACCCATCGCAATCGCGCCCAAGGCGCCATGGGTTGATGTATGAGAATCACCACAAACGACTGTCATGCCTGGCAATACTTTGCCTTGTTCAGGGCCAACTACATGCACAATGCCTTGGCGAATATCACCCATACTAAACTCTTCAATGCCAAATTCTTCACAATTGGTACCCAAAGCTTCAACTTGTTTGCGGGCAACGGGATCAGTGATGCCATGTTCAAGCCCTGTGGTTGGCACATTGTGATCTGGTGTCGCAATGGATGCACCCACGCGCCACGGCTTGCGACTGGCCAAACGTAACCCCTCAAATGCCTGAGGACTTGTCACTTCATGCACCAACTGTCTATCAATATACAACAACACCGAACCATCATCATTGGCTTTCACCACATGCTGCTGCCATACCTTCTCAAATAATGTGTCGCCCATACTCACCTCTTTGCCTGCAATCATTCCCAAGCCCAATAAAATCAAACAAAGCTCAACCAAAGCCAAAACCATCTGAACCTAAGTTGCCAAGCATAGCCCCTCTTGCACTTAAGTAAAAATGAAATAATCTCTCGGCATGATTGAGAAAAACTCATGAGAAAACCCATACCTTCACTCAATGCCCTGCGCGCTTTTGTTGCCGTGGCAAAACATGGCAGTTTAAAAGATGCTGCCGCTGAACTGTTTGTAACACCATCTGCCTTAAGCCATCAAATCAAAAACATGGAAGATTTATTAGGTATACAACTATTCCAGCGCAGCAAAGCAGGTTTAACGCTTAGCCCAAGCGGCAACATTATTTATGCCGACTTGGCTGATGCCTTCAAACAAATCAATCAAACCATGGCTAAATTGAAGCATGTT
>JAJFLD010000122.1 GCA_021772875.1 Ghiorsea sp.
CTGATGGTGCTGGCGATACGAAGATTGATGCGAGTATGCCAAAAGAAATAAAAAGATAAATCATGGTCAGAAAGAAAATGGCTTGTTGGCCTAGGCTATAAAAAGTGATGAGAAAAATAGCAGTGAGCAATATACGAATGCTTGCTTGTTGGTGTTCGGTATCTTTTCGCTGCGATAAGCGAAGCTTTAAGCTTGATAGGAAGCGATTCATTTGATGTTGCATCGTAGTCTCATGGATAAGGCATAGCATAGGAATGTGTAAGGCATATGTCACCTTACCAAAAATTAGTGTGTTCTTATCAAAGGTTCGGTAGGTGATTATGATTTACAGAAAAATGAAGAGAGTTGGATTTGTTTTGTAGATGGATGTTTTGAAAAAAGAGACGGGTTTATTTCTTTGTTTGGATCCCATTCATCCGTGGCAAAGAAGTTTTTGCGTATCTGTTCTTTATCTATAAGGTTGACTCGGCAACAAACTTGCTAAGCTTGAAGCATCAAAAAATAATGATTTTGGAATGCGGTGAGTATTAATTTGAAGTTATTTTCCCATGATTTAAAGCGTGTTTTTACTGGTTACCCAGCAAAAAAGACTCAAGATAACGATTTACAATGCAGAACCATTGCGTTGATTGTATCGTTTTCTATCCCAGTTGTGGCGATTTTTGCAGTTTTTGATTATTGGAGTGGCCAGATTTGGTTGGCCGCAACATTATTGGTGACGATTGTTTTGCTTATCTTATGTTTTTGGCTGTTGACGAAGACCAAACATTTTGTATTTGCCAGAAACCTTATGATAGTGATTTCGCTATTTACTTTTACGGCGTTGTTGATGGATGGCGGTGTTGGCAATGCATCTATCATGTGGTCGCTTCTTTTTCCATTTTTTGTATGTGTGCTGTTGGGTTTACCTGTGGCATGGTATTGGATTATGGCTTATGCTGGTATCCTTGCTGGGTTGCTTACTGCGCATTTTTTGCATGTCATCACGCTGCCTTACACCGATGCGTTTCTTGCATACTTTCCAGCCGTATTTATTTTTTTCTCACTGGTGGCGGCAATACTTCAAACGCATTTTGAGCGTATGCATATGTGTTATGAAGAAAGCATTGCAGAGCTTAGGGCATTGCAAGAAAACCTTGAACACAATATCAAAAAACGCACAGCCGCAGTAGAAAAATCAAACAAAAAGTTAAAAGCAGAAGTGAAACATCATCAGGAAACTGCCAAAGCGCTGCTGGACAGTGAAGTGCGTATGTACGAAGTGCAGAAAATGGAAACCATGGGTACGTTGGTGGGTGGCATAGCACACGATTTTAATAATATGTTAGCAGGTATCAATGCTAATTTATTTATGATGAAAAGAAATATGAATGAAGATTCAGATTTGTTTAGGCGCGCTGTAAGCGTGGAAAAACTTGTCATAAGCGCTACGGATATGATTCGACAATTGCTCACTTTTGCGAGAAAAGATCGGGTTGAATTTGAGTATTTTGATTTATCGAGTTTTTTGAATGAAGCGTATAAATTAGCAGAACTTGCAGTGTCTAAGAAAATTAGTATGCGCTTTGAAAACCTTGCTGAAGATATGCCTGTGAAAGCCAATGATACTCAAATTCAACAAGTGTTGATGAATATGGTTAATAATGCGCGTGATGCAGTGAAACACATATCTGATCCTAAAGTGCATATCAAACTAGAGAAGTTTAGTGCAACAACATCTTTTAAATCAAGGAATCCAGAGTTGGTTGGTGATGATTATGCATTGCTTACTATTGTTGATAATGGAGAGGGTATTCCAGTGGATAAGATAACTAAAATCTTTGAGCCCTTTTTTACCACTAAAAAAGTGGGTAAGGGAACAGGGTTGGGATTAGCCATGAGTTATGGCGCTATCCAAAGCCATGGGGGCACCATTGAGGTGTTGAGCAAAGTGGGTAAAGGCACTGCATTCAAAATCTATCTGCCTATTTATTTGGGTGATATGGCCAAGCAGCTTGAAACAACAATGGGTTCGCGAGAATCGCAAGCTGGTGAAACTATTTTGCTCGTGGATGATGATCAAGCATTAAGAGAATCTCAAAAAGAAGCGCTTGAGATTATGGGATATCATATGATTGAAGCGAAACACGGCAGAGAGGCTGTGCAGATATTTCAAGAAAAAGGCAATGAGATTGATTTGATTTTGATGGATTTAACCATGCCTGTGATGGGTGGTGTATCTGCAGCAGAGCGTATTCGCTCCATTTCAGCCAAGGCGAAGATTATTTTTGTTACAGGTTATGATAAAGACAGCACCATGAATGGCGATGGTTTACCTGCCGTTGGCGAATGTATTCTTGAAAAACCTTACACCATGAACAAACTTCATCAGATGATACAAAAACAATTATCAATTTTGTAGCTTTGAGAATCATTCGTAAGCTTAGTATTTCAAACGATACCAAAACAAACCTAAATATTCGTGCAAAGCATAACTGCTATCGGCGAGCACATTCCAGCTCGGTATAAAACTTCGCATATCGTAGGGTTCTTGTTCAGTGAGATAATCTGTTGGTGCGGGGATGATATTGAGGCCTTGGGCTTGAAAACACCAAACTGAACGTGGCATATGCCATGCGGATGTAACAAGGATAATGGTGTTGATGTCTTTTTGAGCTAGCATTTTTTGGGTTAATAAAGCGTTCTCCCAAGTGGTGTTTGCTTTGTTTTCACTATGGATATGTGTGCTTGGAACACCAAACCAAATAAGCCAGCGCCGCATAATGCTGGCTTCAGATTCGGCCTCTTGGGTTAGCGGTGTGCCACCTGTGGCGTATACATCAAAACCCGTCTTTCTCGCAATTTTTGCGGCATAAATAACACGCATCATGGCAAACCTGCTCAATTCATCACTGCCTTGATAATCCAAGCTGTTTTCTTGAATGCCACCACCGAGTACGACAATTGCAGCCTTGGTGACACGTATTTTTTCGATGTTGATGGCTGGGTATTGAAATTCAAGACTTGCTGTTAAACTATCGCGAACAGGCTCTGTGCTTAGCAACCAAAATAAAACAAGAGACAGACCAATGAGTACACGACCCCATAATTTTTTCCAAAAAATAAGTCCAAGCAATGCCATAAGAATCAAACCACCAGGTGGTAAGAGAAGCTGAGATATCGATTTACTTAAAAGTAACATGTCTTAAGCAAGGATAGCTTGGCGTATCTCTGCTGCCTTTTCGGCATGGCATAACTTTGTAACCAAGCACAAGGCAAATTCTAGCGCTGTGCCAGCTCCGCGGCTGGTGATAAGTAAGCCATCTTCAACCACAGCTTGCTCTAAATATGTGGTTGAGGGTTGCAACAGCATTTCTTTTTGAACAGATGGGTGTGATGTTACGCGTTTGTTTTTGGTGATGCCAAAAGCGGCAAGGGCAGCAGGCGCTGCACAAATAGCAGCAATATATTTACCCTGATTGGCAAGATGGAGTACAGTTTCTTTGACCAAATCATTTTCTTTTAAATGATTGGCATTGGGTTGACCACCGGGCAAAACAATCATATCCCAAGGCTCTTGGCAGACATCAGTCAAGCTTTTTTCTGCATGAATCACAATATTTGAACGCCCTACAACTTCTTTGCCATCAAGGCTTGCCAAGCAGACTGTAATATCAGCACGACGTAAAATATCGACAATGGTGACCAGCTCAATTTCTTCGACACCTGCGCTGAATGGAACAAGGACTTTACCCATGTAAATCATGCCTCCATGGCATTGAAGCTTTTATTTTGACAAAGCTTATGGTGCGAAGACGCTGTTATCCAGCTTAAGGTTGTACAAAGCTTGGTGTGATTTTTATTTCAGTGGTTGATTCTAAATTTTGAATAGCATTGTTTGTATTTGTGTGATCAATTTCGGGTACATTATCGAATTCAAGTCTATCTGGTTTTATGTCCAGATTATCGCGTTCTCTTTTTGGCGCTATGGGTAGTTGCTGCTGTCTACCCTCATCATCCATGCGTGGGGTTGGGTTGCTACCTCCCTGATTTGATCGTGGTGCGTTAGGGGAATTCAGGTTGTGGACATCATCGCCAAGTGTTTCGCGAACTTCAACATGACCATCCTTGCCCACATTTGCGGTATTCCCAGGGGTTAAGCGTACTGTTGGCATTTTCACGCCTGCTACATCACCAATGCCACCTACATCAACGCCCCCTTCGGTTAAAATTGTGCGCGTTGGTAACCTCGGCATATCTACTAGGGTGATTGGTCTAAAGGGGTCTTCGAGTACCTCTGCTGTTGGTAGTACGATGACAATAAATTCAGTGCCGCGCACACCAAGCACAGCTGTTGATGTACGCACGTTGAATGAAGCACCTCGGGTGGTTAATTTGTTAACAAAAAAGCGCACTTTACCCCAAAACATGTTCACAGTTGCATTCAGTAGTTTTGTGCCTTTGAGTGAATATTTACGAAGTGAAACGCGGCTTTTTGCACCAATATAAACCTTGCTACCATCGCCCATGATAATTTTCACCCTCCCCCGAGAGCCTGTGATAATGGTATCCTTAGCCAATACAACAAAACCTTTTTCAGCTTTTTCGCGGGTGATGCCACGCTGCACCCAAGCTGGGCCATATGTATGTGCGATGCGCCCAACGCCTGCTGCATAAGCTTGTGTATTGGGTAGAAAGGTTATGATTAATAGTGTTAGAATGGATAAACTGATTGTTTTTAGCATGTGATTCCCCTGCCAGCATGTGCTTTGTTGTGATTTACCATTGGGTTGTTATTAATCCGCCGAGTCGCCACCCTGAATAGGCTTTGTTGGCGATTGGTATGACCAACGATTCATCATAGTTAGAGGCATTTTTTTGGTAGGAAAGATTAATGGCAAAGGCGAATTTATTTTCTTTCCAAGGCTGCCAGTTAACGGATGTTGATAGCTTAGTATATAAGTCTGAACGTTTGGTGGTATTGGTTGTTGATAATAAAATATTGTTATCAGCTGCATGGTATCGCCGTGTATAAATATCAAACTTGGTTTGCATATTCAACCTTTGAGCAAGTGGAAAAAATGTTGTGATGTTACCACCGAGTTGGTAGTAACTATCAGACTTATCGTGTGTGACATCACCCTTGGTCAGTTCGTCGACAATATGGGCAGAGAAGCTTGTTTTGATGCCTTGGATTGTTGTGTTGGTTTGCACTGCGATTTGATGGCTGGTACCACCTAGGCGGTTGAGATTGGTGCGATTAATACCAAAAGAATCTGTGAATTTTTTGAATTTGGCGGTGTAATGGTATGTCCAATCTTGATGGGTATAATAAACGCCTAAACCATAACTTTGGTATAAGGCATTATGATCCAGTGAAATATTTTCATAAGACGGTTTGAATCGCCATTGATTATTTTGCCATGAAGCTGATAACTGATGCAGCATCAAATCATAGGTTTTGAAATCTTCATGTTGGGTGCTGCTAAAGATGTAATTGATATCAAATTGTTCAAATGCCCAGTTTAAAATAAGATTGCTTTGCACACCTTTATCACCACCCCATTCTTTTGCAGTTAGAGCATCGGGTATGAGGCGCACATTGGAGTTATAAAAAGTTTCAACGGAAACAGCACCATGAAAACCAAGCGTCTTTTTGTCGGGGGTTAGTAATGTTTTGGCTGGTTTTGCGTAAGCACCTTCGGCATCAAGCAGGAGAGATTTATGAGCAAATGCCTTTGATTCAACTGAATTATTGTTTTGGTATGCAATCCATGCTTTGTAATACCAAGCAGCAGCTTTTTGACTGTTTTTGGCCTCAGTATTGGATAAAATGCTGTCCCATATTTGATTTGATTTTTCAAATTGTTGTTCACGTGATAAAACATCACCAAGGTTGATTTGTGGTTCGATATCGTTGGGGTGGGCAGCAAGCCATGTTTTAAGTGTTGTGATGGCATCAGCAGTTTTATGAAGCTTGATGTAGGTATAAGCTAACCCTAACCATGCAAAACGTGTTGTTTCAGTGGTGGCATTGTTGTTTAGCCTCAACCAAGCTTTAAACATAGGTAGTGCTTGTTCGGGCTGCTCGTTTTCTTGATAGGATAAGGCAAGGTATTCAAGCACTGATAAATTTTCTGGGAACTTATCATGCAATATTTCTAATCTTGGAATGGCTAAGGCATAATCATTGAAGCGGTAATCTTCAATGGCAGTGATGAGATTGCTATTGTCTTGGCTATTCATGGCGTTAGCTGCAAAGCTAAGCTGAGATTGAAAGAGAAGAATCACAGCGGCTAGGAAATATTTGAAACATTTCATAATTCTAAAAACCTCTATCCCCAAACAATTCGGTGGCATTTTAATGGAAATCACCAAGATACAATAACTGGTGGTGTTAGTGGCGTAGCATTCACTGTAATGCCAACAGTATCACTGCTGCCTGTGAAGGGGCTATGAGCAAGGATAACACTATAAACGCCATCACCATGATCGGTAAGCTTACCTAATGTTCCTATTGGGGTGATCTGGAAGTTAGCCAACACTTTTAAACCAGCGCCTATAATCAGATTGTTTGCATCGCGGGGTGTGATGGTGATTTGGGTTGAGCCATTGGGCCCCGCAACAAGTGGTGTTTGTGTCACCGTGGAATAGGGGTCACTTATAGTGGGTGCGATATTGGCATGATGATAACCTAAATCCAGATTACCTGTGTCAGGTAGCGCAATATCCGTGTAGGCATGATTAACCAAATAACCAACACCTGCTTGAGTGCGAAGGGCATCGGCATTTATGGCCGGAGATAGTGCGGCCCCAGCGTTTAAATACCAATTTGCAATAAATGCAGGGTTAGCAGTAAATACATCGGTAATACCATCATTGATGCTGCCATCGGTTGTTAGATTGTAGGCCTTGTTGGCACTGAATGCTTGGACGGCAATATTTGTATCAATGTTAATCCCTTGCGCATCTGTGTTCAGCGCAAAGATATTATCAAACATATTGGTGGTGGCATAAGCATCCACAACTAAACCTGCTGGTGTGAAACCAGCGGAAACATTGTCGGCGATGGTATTGCTGTACAGGTCAACGATTGGGCCAACAAGGTTAATATTATCACCTTTGATTCTCACAGCGCCACGATTGATGCTATCGGTTTGATTTTCTACGATAAGATTATTTTGTAGCAACGATTTTGATGGTGTTAAACCTGAAATCATATCGATTAAAATACCATTACTGAGCGAGCCACGAATCAGGTTATGTGTAATCAAACTACCATTTGGTGCATTGCGCACAAGTATGCCAATACCGTTGTTCACAATGGTATTGTTTGAGATATTGACCAAGCCAGCTGCCGAAGGTGCAATGGTATTGCCGACTTGAATACCTGTGCTTGCGTTGCGCAGAACATTGTTGGCATAGGTGCCAGCAGCACCTGTAGTGACTAGAATTGCTGGTTGAGCATTGCCTTGCATATCTACGATGAAATTTTGTAAGGTAGGGTTGGCGCCTGCACCAGTCACTTGAATCGCTTCATAGATAGCAGTGTGTTCGGTCAGGCTATTGTTGCCCGCAAAGTTGACTGTGTTACTACCTATTGCACCATTAATCACAAGCCCTGGAGCGCCACCAGTTCTTCCCCAATGATTGATGTGCAGATTATTTATAGCTTGGGTGAGAGGTGAAGTGAGGCCTGACCTCAAGCTTAAACCAAGGTTTGAATCATGCATGGATACATTCGACATCGGAATAGTATCGGAAACAACTATTTGTGAACTATATCTGTCGAGCAACCATTGCATTTGACCCCTGCTGCCAGCCAGATAAGAGAGGTTGAGCCCTTGGCCAGATATAGGCAGGCCTGTTGAATTTGCAACGGGTGAGCCATAGGTATTGTCATTGATTGAAGTGAATACGACTGGGTTTTGAGTGGTTCCAGATATATTTAGCGTGCCACCAGCATTGACACTGAAACTGGAAGCATTTGCTTTAAAGATGGTGCCGGCATAGATATCCATCACTGATCCTGATGGAATGGTAATAGCGCCCGATTGCAGCCATTGTGAACCCAAACCAAATGGGTTGGGGGTTAAGGAAGAGTAGGCATCATTAAAGATGCCGCTAATGCCTATGCTGTAAGGGTCAGCTACAAGCGGAGTAAGAGAAGGCGAAAATCCTGCAGGTAGCGTTTGCCCCGATACAGAAACAGCAGTGGTGGGTGCACCATTAATGATGTTACTGCTATTTATAGATGGGTTGGCGCTGCCAAAGGGTGAGCCAACGAGGTGAATAGATGAAGCTGTAGCACCTGTGAGTTGATTGAATGTAAAAATACCACCAGCACCATTTTGGGCGAGGATATTGTGTTGGCCACCAGAAATGCTCATGTTTGAAATTTGTGGTGATGCACCAAGCCCATCAACGAGAATACCACTGAATGCGCCTGTGACACCTGATATTGAAGTGCCTGTAATGATAGGTGTAGAAAAATTACCCGTGTTTGCATTAGAGCTGCTTACAATGAGACCATAACCACCAGGATTAATAATTTTGAGGTTGCTCACATTGCCACCAGCTGTTGAACCATTGGTGTTTGCATTATATTCCAATCCGGCCCTGAGTGAATCGCTAATGGTGAGATTGGTGAGTGTGGGTGATGCGCCAAGGTTGAGATTGGCAGTATTGATTGATAAAGCACTGATGAGTGAACGACCTGCATATCGGATATGTGTATTGGTAAGGCTTCCTGAAGATCCGCCATTAAAACGAATCTGATTCCAATCACCAGCAGCTGGAGCGCCCGTTGAAGTAGGTAATGCAGCACCATAAATGTCATCATGAATTGAGGTGAAATAAACAG
>JAJFLD010000123.1 GCA_021772875.1 Ghiorsea sp.
CTTTCTCATGAGGCTGATGAGGAATGGTTGATGGTGAACATTAGGGTTTCACCGAAGTTTCAAAGCCAAGTGCAGGAGTGGGTTGTAGAAGCTTGAGAATTACGAACTTCCTTTGTTTGCATGTGCCTGCTTTTCACACAGTCTGGACCCATTCGAGACACTCAATAAGCATGAATAAGGAGAGAAAATGAAACGTGTTATTTTATTACTTTGGATTTGTTTCTTTTCGATTAGTTCTGTGTGTGCAGAGAATAGTAAACATAACTTTGTACCTGAAAATGGTCTAGTATCGGATGAGAATACTGCTATAAAGATTGCTGAAGCAGTTTTGTTACCAATTTATGGAGAAAGTATTAATAATAAAAAACCATTTGTCGCAAAGTTAGTAGATGGAGTGTGGATTGTAGAAGGAACGCTTCCTAGAAACATGAAGGGTGGTGTTCCACTAATAGAGATATCTAAGGACAATGGTGCTATCCTTAGAGTTAGTCATGGAAAGTAAAGGAGGTCTGCTCCCGACTTAAAGAGGGCATTCTTTAATTCAAATTGTTTTAGTTAAAGTGAGGGTATGGGTATGATAAGAAAATATGTTCAATTGTTTATTTTTTGTTCTATTTTAATCGGAACTTCTGTACTGGGAGTTCATGCTGAGGGTGACGACTTAATTACAAACGACACTAAGCTGATTGAGCATATTAAAAGAACTGACCATATTTTAAGTGGTTCATTAGGAACATGCTCAGATGAGACTCTTCAGCGAATTACCCATGGTGTGGAGCGGCACTTTAAATATTTTGCACATTGCGCCATCAAACCAATCCCAGAAGATGATTGTCCTGAGTATGTTGTACAAGCAGAGGGCACTGTAGATTCTCCTTCTTGGGCAACAATACGAGAACTTAAGCTCGAGCTTCAGTGCACAAATTAAATTGCAAAAGAAAGCTGAATCTGACCACACTGCATCTATAATAAAGAAAGAGGGAGTGTAATATGTGGAATGGTTGTTTCTCTCATTTTACATTGGTTGTGAGTAAATGTTGCTAAAGAAACTAAGCAATATTCTTTTAATATTTTGTTTAATCGTGCTTCTTGGCCTAGTGGTTTGGTATACAAATTCATTTTATAGATTCACAGATAATATTGATGAAATTATTTTAAATTCAAAGGTTGAGTTAGCAGGTGACCTCACTAAGCTACAATCAATAGCTATCAGCATTGAATCAGAACAAGGTGTTGCAGTCTGGGCTTCAAGGCAGGCGTATAAGGAACTATCATATAAACATTATGTAGGAAAGAAATCACATTTGGTTTTTACACTAAATAGTTTGCTTTGGGGTGCTTCATTGCAGGCATATTTAACCGAGGATGAGCTGTTTCTTCTGTGGTGTCACTTTGCAATATATACAGATAAGTGGGGTATCAATAATGCGGCCATAAAGTATTTTGGTAAGCCTATCTTAGAACTACCTATTGAAGAACAAGTTGCAATCATTTCCATGGTTAAAGCGCCGAAAAAATATGCTATTGGTTCAAGGGCACTGGAGAAAAGAGTGCGAAAAATGATTGGTGAAATATGAAAGTTCATAGCCAGAGCATGAGTGAAACTTCACCATCTGGCCCCGCTGCGCTTAGGTAGCTTAGATATGTCAGCAAGAAAGTTATGCTAGCTTTTTTGCGTGTGCGAGTATGATTGGGCAATGAAGGTATGGAGATCATCATGGACGATTCGATAATACTTCTGGATCGGTTGCACTTTGCATTTAATGTTATATTTCATTATTTGTTTCCCCAGCTAACCATGGGGCTTGCCGCTATTATTCTTATTTTTAAAACGCTTGCACTTAAATATCCAAATGAGGCTTATGATCAAGCCGTTCGATTTTTAATAAAGATTTTTGCGATTAATTTTGTTTTTGGTGTCGTCACTGGTATACCGATGGAGTTCCTTTTTGGAACCAATTGGTCTGAATTTTCAAGGCGAACAGGTGGGGTGATTGGCAACACTTTGGCTATGGAAGGTTTATTTGCTTTTTTTACGGAGTCAGCATTTATAGGGCTTTTAATCTTTGGGGAAAAACGACTAAGCCCGTTGGCGCATTGGTTTAGCGCTTTTATGATATTCTTGGGCACATGGGTTTCAGGGTACTTCATCTTGGCTACCAACGCATGGATGCAGCATCCTGTTGCATATGAAGTAGATGAGGCTGGTCGGTTTTCGATTACAAGCCTGCCTGAAATGCTAAGTAACCCATGGTTGTTTTGGCAATATTTGCATACTATGAATGCCTCTTTAATCACCGCCTCATTCGTGGTCGTTGCGCTGGGTGCATTCTATCTTTTATCGGGTAAACACATTGAATCAGCCAAATTATATCTCCGCGTTGCTATCACTATCGCATCTGTAGCAACGATACTCCAAATATTCCCTTTTGGTGATGGTGAGGTGAAACAAGTTTTTAAACATCAGCCGACGAAGGGCGCTGCGATGGAAGGTATTTTCCATACAGGTAAAAACGTGCCTTTTGTTTTGTTTGGGCAACCCAATATGCAAAATCTAACATTGGATAACCCTATTGTTATGCCAGGCATGGATAGCCTGCTGCTCACGGGAAGTTTTGAAGGCGAAATTAAAGGGCTGGATGCTTTTCCTAAAAAGGATTGGCCGGATTCAGTTCCTCTGGTGTTTTATACATTTCACATGATGGTACTTTTAGGCTCTTTATTTGCTGCTATCATGTTGATTTCAGCTTTTTTATTATGGCGTAAACAGCTTTTTGAATCCAAGCCTATGCTTTGGATACTGATGCTCAGTTTTCCGTTGCCATATATAGCGACCATTTCGGGCTGGATTACCACAGAAGCAGGTAGGCAACCATGGCTTGTATATGGCTTGTTAAGAACTGCAGAAGGCGCATCACCCCATGTGAATTCAGGCAATGTCTTGTTTACACTATTAGGTTTTACGCTGTTATACATGCTCATGGGTATCTTATATGCGGCATTGATGTTTAGGGTGGTTAACATCGGCCCTTCTCATGTTGGGCAGCAATCTTCTCAAGGAATGGTGTCATGATGGAATCATTTTGGTATCTCATTTTGGGGACAGTTTTCACCTTATTCATAGTGCTCGATGGCTTTGATTTTGGCGCAGGTGTTATCTATCATTTTATAGCTAAATCCAATGATGAGAAGAGAACAGTTTTAAATGCGATAGGCCCTATTTGGGATGGTAATGAGGTATGGTTAGTGATTACGGGAGGTATATTGTTTTTCGCCTTTCCAACAGCCTATGCTTCTATTTTTAGTGGGTTTTATTTGGCCTTGTTTCTTGTTTTATGGTTGTTGATATTTAGAGGTTTATCCATGGAGCTGCGACCACAAATCAACAACCCGCTATGGCATAGCTTTTGGGATGGTTTGTTAACCATAGCGAGTATTTTGATTTCTTTGGTGTTTGGTGCGGCTTTGGGCAATGCCTTGCGAGGGGTGCCTATTGACCCTACTGGATTTTTCTTTCTGCCCTTGTGGACAGACTTTCGCATGGGCTTGACGCCAGGAATTCTTGATTGGTTTACCCTCACCACGGGTGTGTTTGTCCTTATCTTATTCTCTGTGCATGGTGCAAATTTTATCGCTTTAAAAACGTCATCCGATATTCAAAAGCGCGCTCGCAGCATATCCAGGAAGGGCAATTGGCTGATTGCTGTGTTGATGTTGGTATTGCCTTTTTTAAGTTATATTGCTCAACCAAGTTTGACACATAATTTTCAGCTTTATGGGCTAGGAATTTTGTTTGTGGCTTGTATCGTTATTTCGCTTGTTTTCATGTTTGTTGCAAGGTTGAAGAACCATGATTGTTTTGCGTTTCTTGCATCTTCATCCTTTATTGTCTCGTTGATGTTAACGCTTGGTTTTGCGCTGTATCCCAACTTAATGATTGCAACCACGGGCCATCAATTTAATTTAAACATATACAATACAGCTACATCACAATATGCATTACATGCGGGGCTGACCTGGTTTTCATTGGGCTCTATACTTGCACTCATTTATACAATATTTATGTACCGATCTTTTAGAGGCAAAGTTGTGTTGCCTGATAAGGATGAGGGTTACTAGTCTAATTAATTTTGGCTGGCAGGCTGATTATAAAGTTTGAATCAGTTGAACAAATGCTGAAGGAGTTATGCCTATGTATGCTGTGATATTCAGAGCAGCAAGGAGTATAGGTATAGGGGTCTACCATTGTATTTTGCATGGCAGCCCCCACAATTCGAGAACAAGAGTGGGGGGTAGTTTGAAAAACAAAACGGTAATTTTTGGTATTTTATTTTCAATAATATTGTCTGTGCAGCAAAGTGTATATGCTTTAGAAGCACAGAGTGTTTGGAGTGAAATTTATTTATCTCCTTTGGTTAAGTCATCACAAAAAGCCCCCACGGTATTCATGTTTGGTGGGTCTGAAGGAGGCAATCAATTTGGTAAGGCGAATAAGCAAATTTTCCTTGATAAAGGCTATCACGTTGTAGTCATTGGTTATTTTGGTATGAAAGGTACACCAAAGCATTTAAATAGGATAAAAATTGATTCAATTCATAATGTAATAGATAAATATAAGAAATATAGCAGCGTTGATGCAGAGAGAATAGCTATATTAGGGGTTTCAAAAGGAGGGGAACTTTCTCTTTTATTAGGCAGCTTATATGAAGATATTACTACAATTGTTGCCGCAGTACCGAGTTATGTGGTTTTTCAAGCTAGTAACGTAACTTTATTAAGAGATTCTTCTTGGGTGTATCATGGGCAAGAGGTCCCGTTTGTTCCATATCCGAGGTTGTCTATGGCGACAATTAAGGGTGTTTTATCAGGGGCAAGTAATGAATACCTAGACATGCACCTCGAAGCACTTAAAAACACGGAAAGTGTTGCAGAGGCAAAAATTAAAATTGAAAAGAGCAAAGCTGCAATTTTACTTATATCTGGAAAATACGACCAAGTATGGCCATCAACGTTGATGTGCAAAGAGATTATGAAAAAATTGAATGGTTCTAGTTACTCTAATATATATGAACACTTTGAGATGGATACGGGTCACTATGTTTTAGATTATCCTAAAAGTTGGGAAAAGATTCTGCTGTTTTTAGATGGAAGGTTTCGGATTGACAACAAAGTTTGAGTTAGTTCAACAGGCTTTTAAGGAGTAAAGCCTATGTATGCTGTGATATTCAGAGCGGAAATTCGTGAGTTGGATGATGATTATGCGGCAATGGCAGCGCAAATGAGAGCGTTGGCAATCAGCGAGTATGGTTGCCTTGAGTTCACATCGGCGACAGAAGGTTCACAAGAAATCGCGATTTCTTATTGGCAGAGCCAAGAGCAGATAAAGTTGTGGAAACAAGATGCCAAACATTTGATTGCGCAAGAGTTGGGCATGTCTAAATGGTATAAGTCTTATCAAGTGCAGGTTGTGGAAGTTGTCCGTGAGTACAGTAGTTGAATGATTGAGGATTTAAGGGGTAGTTTTGAGATGAGAGTTCATTATTTACAGCATATGCCTTTTGAAGGGTTGAGCAGCATTGAAGCTTATTTGCTTGGCAAAGGGCATGAGCTTAGTGCTACGCATTTGTATTTGGGCGAAGCTTTGCCATCGGTTGATGATTTTGATTGGCTGATTGTGATGGGTGGGCCAATGGGCATTTATGACCATGCGGATTATCCTTGGTTGGTGGCTGAGAAGGTGTTGATTCAACAGGCCATTGATGCAGGCAAACGAGTGTTGGGCATTTGTTTGGGGGCGCAATTGATTGCAGATGTGCTGGGTGCCAAGGTTTATCAAGGCGAGCATAAAGAGATTGGTTGGTTTGATATTGAGCCTGCTGCTGAGATGAAGGGCACTATTTTAGATGCGGTGTTTACTTCGCGCATGGAAGTGTTTCATTGGCATGGCGATACATTTGATATGCCAGCGGGTGCAAAAGCCTTGGCAGCGAGTGAGGCGTGTAAGCATCAGGGTTATATTTACGACAATAGAGTGGTGGGGTTGCAGTTTCATCTGGAAACAACGCCTGAATCTGCTGCGGCATTGATAGAAAATTGTGGTGATGACTTGGATGATTCACGTTATGTGCAATCTAAACAAGACATGTTAGCAAGCAATGAAAGATTTAAACGCTTAAATAAGGTGATGTATGCTTTATTGGATGCAATGGAGAAGGGTTGATGGCAGATTTATTTGATGAAAAGGCAGCCGATTGGGATGCTGGCGACATGAAACAAAAGCTTTCAAAAGGAATTGGCTCGGCAATCCTAAAAAGCATTCACTTATCTGAAGCTATGCATGTGATGGATTTTGGTGCGGGCACTGGCCTGATTAGCTCACACCTTGCGTCCAAGGTGAAGAGGATTACAGCAGTTGATATTTCGCCAGCGATGTTGGAGCAACTGGCTGCAAAACCTGAATTAAAGGGCAAGGTTGAAACAGTATGTCAGGATATCATTAAACAACCTTTAGGCAGACAGTTTGATTTGATTGTCAGTGCGATGGCTATGCATCATGTGTTGGATACCACGCTGATGCTACAACGATTTGCTGAGCATCTGGAAGCAGGTGGACAGATAGCTTTGGCAGACCTTGATGAAGAAGATGGTACTTTTCATCCAGCAGATATTGAGGGTGTTTATCATGCGGGGTTTAATCAAATGGAATTGCAGGGGATATTGGCTAAAGCGGGATTTGTGGATATCGCGTTTCAGATTGTGATTACTGTGTTTAAGGATGATAAACCTTACCCTGTGTTTTTGGTGACAGCGACCAAGGCATAAGTTTTAAAGTCTGGATGATTGGTGTGATGAATGTTTGATGTATCGTCAAAGGAGCATGAAATGAAAATTTGGGTGGATGCCGATGCTTGCCCAGTGGTGATTAAAGATATTTTGTTTCGGGCGGCAAATCGCACCCAAATAGAGACGATATTTGTTGCCAATGCAGCAGTGCAGGTGCCAAAGTCGGCATATCTTTTAACCATTCAAGTTGGTGCAGGGTTTGATGTTGCCGACAATGAAATTGTGGCGCGAATGCAAGCAAAAGACTTGGTGATTACCAGTGATATTCCATTGGCTGCGGATGTGATTGAGAAGGGTGGTTTTGCCTTGAGTACACGCGGTGAGATGTTTTCATCGGATAATATCAAAGCGCGTTTGAGCATGCGCGATTATATGGATGAGCTGCGTCAATCGGGCATACATTCTGGTGGGCAAGCAGCTTTTAGCCATACGGATAGGCAAGCTTTTGCCAATAAACTTGATCAGTTGCTAACAAAATATGCCAAAGAGGTGAAATCATGAATCAACACGAAAAAATCAATTATCTAGAGTTCCCAAGCAAAAACATCGAAGCAAGCAAACGGTTTTTTACTGCTGTCTTTGGCTGGTCGTTTACAGATTATGGGCCTGAATATGCTGCTTTTAGCCAGCAAGAAACAGGTATGGATGGTGGTTTTTATCAATCTGATTTAAATGTTTCGACAGAAAATGGCAGCGCGCTGGTGGTATTTTACAGTGAAAATCTAAGCCAAACCCAAAGTAAGATTGAAAAAGAGGGTGGTTATATCATCAAACCGATTTTTGCATTTCCTGGTGGGCGTAGGTTCCACTTTTCTGATCCCAGCAACAATGAATATGCTGTGTGGTCGGATCAATAATCAAAAACCAAAATGTGATAAAAACAGCATTTCTCACAAGCTTGGCACTGATTGCTTTTGCCGCAAACTCGGTATTGTGTCGTTTGGCACTAGCTGAACCTTTGATGGATGCAGCCAGCTTTACTGTCGTCCGCTTGCTCTCGGGAGCTTTGGTGCTCTTTTTATTACTCAGCATACAACCAAGAGCAGCTGCGGAAAGGACAAAGGAAGACACAGGGTCAAGTTGGTCGGCAAGTGTGCTGTTGTTTGTTTATGCCGCGGCATTTTCTTATGCTTATATCTCTTTGGATACCGCCACGGGTGCACTTATTTTATTTGGCGCAGTGCAAATCACTATGGTGCTTAAAACAATCTGGTCGGGTTATCGCTTAACAGCATTGGAATGGTTGGGTTTAGCGCTAGCTTTTTCTGGGTTTGTTTATTTGATGCTGCCAAGTGCCAACACACCTTCGCTGCTAGGGTTTATATTGATGTTGATATCAGGTGTAGCATGGGGTTTTTATACACTTAAAGGTCATGGCTCAACATCGCCACTTCGCGACACAGCTTATAATTTTATACGCAGCATACCCTTTGTGTTGGTTTTGTTATGGCTCACTATGCCTACAGCACATTATAGCTTTGAAGGCATAGTGTATGCTGCTTTATCTGGTGCTGTGGCTTCTGCATTGGGTTATACCATTTGGTATATGGTACTTGTAGGGCTGGCAGCTACACAAGCGGCAGTGTTGCAGTTGTTTGTGCCTATCATTGCAGCTTTGGGTGGGGTGTTGTTTGTTGGTGAAGCGCTAAGCGTGCAGCTCATACTCGCTACAATCATGGTATTGGGCGGCGTCTGTTTGGTGATTGTAGGCAAGCAAAAAATAGCCATCAAACAAAGCTGATATGATGATAAAACAGTGTCAGTTGTAGATTCGTATAAATAAGCCAACCACTATTGTAAAAAGCCATACTGGTATGATAAGTTTATTCTTGGGTTCTGAACGGCTGCTTTCGACCCATTATGGACACTCAGGGAATGGCGACAAGCAGTCACAAATGGACAATCTGAACTTTGATGAAATTAACTTTTTAGCTAAGGCACCTCTGAACAACCCCAATATCCAAGAGCAAAAAACTTAAAAGTTTAGAGTTTAGTACGGGATGACCCTCAACCACCTCGTTTTATGCAAAACATGGGCATTCACCCATATTTCACATGGTTTCATCCTGCTAAAAGCAGCTTTTGACTGCGTAAAAGGTTTGTGAATCCCAAGAGCATATAAAGGCGACTGTTGTTTTTCTCTAATCCGCGGTAGCGAACTTTGCTATAACCAAAGAAGCATTTCACCCAATAAAAAGGGTGCTCCACTTTTGCACGAACCGATGATTTGTCCTTTTCTGTGGCAAGTTCTTTTGCGCACTTAAACATCTTTTTTCGCTTACCTGGGCGCATAGCAACCTTCCAGTCCACTTCACGATCCTGGTGCTCATCTCGCTTTGCTATACCTACGTAACCTGCATCAGCAAACACCTCTTTTTCTTGTCCATGCAATAATTGGTCTGCTTGCGTAATATCATGTTTGTTTGCTGCCGTACTAACCGCGCTATGCACTAAGCCTGTTTTACTATCCACACCAATATGTAGCTTCATGCCAAAGTGCCATTGATTACCTTTCTTTGTCTGATGCATGGCAGGGTCACGCTTTCGCTCTTTGTTTTTGATAGAGGTAGGTGCTGAAATGATAGAGGCATCCACTATAGCACCTGATGAAAATGATAGTCCTTGTACCTGCAAGTGTGCGTTGATTTCAGTGAAAATTACACTGCCTAAATTGTGTTTCTCTAAAAAACGCCTGAAGTTTAATATCGTGGTCTCATCGGGAATATTCTTCGTCAATTTTAAACCTGCAAAACGACGCATTGATTCAATCTCATACAATGAGTCTTCCATCATCGGATCGGATAAGTTGTAAAACAACTGCATGCAATGAACGCGAAGCATCGTACTTAACGGATACGGAGGGCGGCCATTCAAACCCTTGGGGTAATCAGGTGAAATCAGAGATTCCAAAGCATCCCACGGAACAAGATTATCCATGCGGGCAAGAAAACGTTCTCGTCGTGTTGTACGTTTCTTGTTCGCATATTCCGCTTCCGCAAAACTTAGTTGGTTCATGTTAAGCTCCTTAATCATCGAAAATGAAGTTTAACACAATTTCTTGAAGTTGTTCAGAGGTGCCCTAAGCTTTCTAAATGTCTCGCATTAGCCTTCTGCTAGTGTTCGGATGCGTTGCATAAGGATTGGTAGCCTGTCTTGTAAAACGGTATCGGGTGGCAAATGCCCAGGGATGGCCGATTGAAAATCAGTATTTTTTAGCCACTGTTGGAAGGTAGTGTGAATAAAATGCTGTAGCTCTCTGCTCTCATATGCAATTTCTTCTGCTAACTCCGCACGACCATCGATGACTGTCACGATGTCTTCAAAATCATGACTGGCAACAAAATCATTCTTGCCTCTGCCAAAAAAGGCTTCGATTTTTGTGGCGATGAAATAGGGAGCGGTTACGCGACGAATTTGAAGATGGCTTGCTAATGTTTCTGAAACAGCATGTTTAATAGCAGATGGATACCAACGGTTGCTAAAACCTAAAATTTCCTCATCAGTAGGCATTAAATCGACCAACATTCCATCAATTATCCAACGACAACGAAC
>JAJFLD010000124.1 GCA_021772875.1 Ghiorsea sp.
TCTGAATCCATCAACCATGATATTTGCACACCAAGCACCGTAGATAAATCAACAAGGCGCTCTGTTTTGGGACACGATGTACCATTTTCCCAATGCTGCACAGCCTGTGGCTTGATACCCAGTGCACGTGCCAATTCAGACTGACTCATAGGCAAAGCTTGCCTTGCTTGTTTGATTCGCTCGGCAAGTAAATTACCCTTATTTACCTTATACATGCGTCAACTATACAGGCATTCGCTATAACCACATTGCAATATTTAATTGTAAATACAATTATAAATTGTAATAATATGTACAGCATGAAAAAATGCGCAGCGCGATCAACCACAAACTAAAACAGAGTTATTATGAGGGAGGTCCATGTTTAAAACAAATATATTACTCATTGATGATGATGCACAACTAAGAGACATACTCCACGAATTTTTATCGCTGCATGATTACAATGTCTACAATTTTGACAATGGCCAAGCGGCTTTACATCACATCAACACAACCCAAGATACCATACATCTGGTTCTATCAGACATCTGCATGCCGATTTTAGATGGCATACAACTCGCACAAGAAATAAAGCGCAGTGGACAAAACATACCCATTGTTTTCATGACGGGTTACGCAAGTACCGAGCAAATGAAAATCGCGCTGCAACTTGGCGTGGCAACATTAAACAAACCTCTAAATTTTCAACAATTAACAGCACTTATCAATAATCTAACCTTACAAAATAGCATGTAACTTGTTTGTATTCAAAACGCTTTACCTACACTGCAAGACTAGCAAAAAAACAACCCCAAAGAGCTTGCCGTATATATTAAAGCTTTTCTTCTTGGTTTGGCTCAGCCTCAGCTACAACCTCTTCTTCTAAACCTGTCTCCGCATCAATGGCAATCTCACCCTCTGACGCTGGCTCAGCATCTGGGTCTGTTCCGTTGCGCTTTTCTAGTTTGCGTAAGCGTTTTTCTTCATTCTTTTGCTGTTTTGCAATTTCTTTTTGTCGTTTTGCGTACTTAAAATTTGGACTAGCCATAAGGAATCTCCAGGGTGACTGTGTTGCGTCGTACAAGCATACCCACTTGTTTGCGGACAGAACCCAGCACTCTGCCACTTTTATACATCAACAGAAATCTATTTCGACAGCAGCTCTCATTTCTTACCTTGTTTTCTTGTATTCAGCCGCCTTTCATTGCAGCTTTGCTCCATGAAATTAATCGCCAATACCCTACCCCAATTTGATACTTTAAAGCCTGAACAAAACATCATCTTGCTTGAAGAAGCCATCGCCGCTGCCAAGCAAAGCATTGATAAGCTTAGCGCCCAAGAAACATTCACCTGGGACAACCTGATGATGCCCTTGGCAAGTATCGATGAAACCATTTCTCGGCTTTGGGGCCCTGTTTCGCATCTGCATGCGGTGTGCAACACGGATGAAATCCGCCCAGTATATGAAAAAGGCATACAAATCATGACCCAATGGGGAACATGGCTTGCCCAAAACCAAAGCCTTTTCCAAGCCATGCAAACATTGGCCAAGAGCAAGGGTTTTTCTGCACTTCATCAAGCTCAACAAACTGCTATTGAACACAGCATTCGTGATTTCCGATTATCAGGCTCTGAATTAGAAGGCGAAGCCAAAACACGCTACGCCGCCATAACCATGCGCCTCTCCGAGCTTGGCACCACCTTCTCGCAACATGTCTTGGATGCCACACAAGCTTTTGAGTTACTCATCGAAGATAAGTCCTCGCTCGCAGGATTGCCTGCATCAGCCATAGAAGCCGCTGCACAACGCGCCACAGAAGCCGATAAACAAGGCTGGTTATTCACCCTTGATATCCCCTCTTATCTGCCCTTTATGCAATATGCCGAGGATTCAAGCTTAAGAAAACAAATGTATGTGGCCTATGTTAGCCGTGCTAGCGATGGTGATTTGGATAATGCGCCTCTGATTGATGAAACATTGGCACTGCGTAAAGAATCAGCGCAATTGTTAGGGTTTGAACATTATGCCGCCTATTCCTTGGCCGATAAAATGGCCGCAAATGTTTTGGAAGTAAGCACATTCTTGCGTGACTTGGCAGCCAAATCAAAAGCCATGGCAAAAAATGAGCTACAAGAGCTGCAAACTTTTGCCAAAACCGAGCTAAACATCTCAGAGCTGCAAGCTTGGGACATCCCATTTGCCTCAGAGAAATTGCGCCAAGCCATGTATGCCATTTCACAAGAACAGCTCAAACCTTGGTTTCCTGAACACCATGTAAAACAAGGCATGTTTACACTCGCTGAAAAGCTTTATGGCATAAGCATCAAAGCAGGCGATGCCCCTGTGTGGCATGAAAGCGTGCATTATTATGATGTTTTTGATGCCAATGGTGATAAAAAGGCAGGTTTTTACCTCGATCCTTATGCCCGCAAAGGCAAACGCGGTGGCGCATGGATGGATGAGTGCCTGGTCAAATGGCGCTTAGAAAATGGAGCGTTGCAACACCCTATTGCATATTTGGTGTGCAATTTTGATGCGCCTGTAGGCGATAAACCAGCCTTGTGGACACATGATGAAGTGACCACCCTATTCCATGAGTTTGGCCATGGTTTGCATCATATGATGACAGCCATTGAAACGCGTGCGGTCTCAGGCATCAATGGCGTGCCTTGGGATGCTGTGGAATTACCAAGCCAGTTTATGGAGAATTTCTGCTGGGAACGCGAAGTACTTGATTTGTTTGCCAAGCATTATCAAACAGGCGAAACACTACCTGAAGATATGTTCCAAAAAATGACCGCAGCGAAAAACTTTCAATCTGGCTTGCAAATGTTGCGCCAAATTGAATTCTCACTTTTTGATTTGCTGCTGCATGCCGACTATGAGCCCAAGGGCGCACAATCAGTGCAAGAAAAACTTGATGAAGTGCGCAAGGAAGTTGCGGTGTTGCTTCCACCAGCCATCAATAAATTTCAAAACAGTTTTTCTCATATTTTTGCAGGTGGTTATGCCGCTGGTTATTTCAGCTACAAATGGGCGGAAGTATTGTCTGCGGATGCTTATGCCGCCTTTGAAGAAGCTTCAAACAAACAAAGCATCATCAACACCAACGTTGCCAAACAGTTCCTCAATGAGCTGTTATCCCAAGGTGGCAGCCGCGATATGATGCAGAGCTACAAAGCTTTTCGTGGCCAAGAGCCAAGTGTCGATGCACTGCT
>JAJFLD010000125.1 GCA_021772875.1 Ghiorsea sp.
CGTACCCCATCAATACCAGTGAAATACATCAAATACTCTTTATCATCATCAATCGCAGCCAATGCTAAAATACCGCCAACTTGGGCCATTGCTTCAACAATCAAAACACCCGGCATCACTGGATGCCCAGGGAAATGACCATTAAAATGAGGTTCATTGATGGTCACGTTTTTCAAAGCCCGAATAGATTCGCCCTCAACATAATCAAGCACCCTATCTACCAATAGAAAAGGGTATCTATGCGGTAAACGCGTCATGATTTCATCAATATTTAATTCTGACATGGGTTAAAGCTCCACTCTTAGCCTAAATGTTTAATTTTATTCCAAATCACAGGCAATCGATCAAACAATGCTGAGGCTTTAAGCCAATGACGATGTGGCACGGCGGGAAAACCTGAAACCATACCTGCTTGTTTAACATCACTAATCACGCCTGCTTTTGCACCAATAATTGCGCCATCGGCCAAATGCACGTGCCCAGCTACACCAGCCTGTCCACCAAACTGACAGCCACGCCCAATCACCGTTGAGCCTGAAATGCCCACTTGACCAGCGAAAACACTTTTTTCGCCAACTTGAACATTATGCCCAATTTGCACCAGATTATCTAATTTGGCACCAGCACCTATCACCGTGTCATCAATTGCACCACGGTCGACGCAAGTGTTCGCACCAATTTCAACATCATCATGCACCACAACACGGCCAACTTGCGGTATTTTCAAAAAGGATTCTCCTGTCCAAGCAAATCCAAAACCATCTGATCCTAAAACTGCACCAGCTTGAACAATTACACGTTTGCCTAAAATCGTACCTGGTTCCAAAACAACGCGTGGATGCAACAGACATCCTTCGCCTAGCATTACGCCTTCACCAATGATACATCCAGCACCAATGATAGAACCTGCACCTAGCTCTGCCCCAGCGGCAATCACAACCAAAGCATCCACCTGCACATCAGCTGCCAATATGGCCGAATCATCAATCACCGCAGAAACATGCACTTGCCCTGTCGACACGGGTTGGGGTGCAAAATACCGTTGCAGTTTTGCAAACCCAACATAAGGATCTTTGAGTCGAATCACTGCATATCTTGCCTGCTCAGGCACTGGCATATCTGGCGTCATCAAAACCAACCCCGCCTGAGACAATTCAAGATCGGTTTTGTATTTCATATTCGACAAAAATGTCGCTTGAGAAGGTGCTGCGTTAATCAACGTTTGCACACCTTCAATCAATAGATTTGGGTCATCACAGTGCAATTCCCCTGCAACTAATTGCGCTATTTCTGCAAGCGAAAGAGCAAGACCTGTCATATTACTTTCAATAAAATTATTTATTATCGAGTATTTTGGTGATATCCAATGTGATATCATGGGCACCGTTGGTATAAATCGTTGCTGATTTTGGCATGATTATATCAAATTTCTTGTCTTTGCCATAAGCACGTACCGCATCGTAGAATTTACCAATCAAAGTAGAATCCAATTTACGTTTTTCACCTTTAAGCTCATCCGATGCATCTTGCAATTTGCGCTCAAAATCTTTTTTCAAACCAACCAATTCTTCTTGTTTAGCAGCTTGGTGTTCATTGGACATAGCCATAGACTGAAGTTGAAGTTCTTTATCTAAATCATTAACGTGTTTACGCATAGCTTCAAGTTGATCTTTCTTTTTATTTTGAAGTGCTTCCAAACGCTTCATGCCTTGATTATAAGCTTCCGTATTTTCCATTGCGGCTTTAATATCAACATAGCCAATTTTAACATCCCCAGCCAAAGCTTGTGTTGACCACAACAGTGAAATTGCTAGTGCCATCAATATTACTTTTTTCATCTCTTTAACACCTTCCCTTTGTTTTTAAACTTTAATATCATTAAAAGCCTTGCCCCAACGCAAACTCAAATCTTCTTGGCTTGTCGTTCGTTTGCACATTGATGGGATAACCCCAATTCAGTGTAATAGGCCCTACAGGTGATGCCCACTCTATGCCAAAGCCGTAGGATGCACGAACTTTTGATAAATTAAAGGCTTCTGTAACAGAACTTGAATTGCCCCAAACTGTGCCAACGTCCATGAAGAATGAACCCCTAAAACCAGCTTGTTCCATATATGGCATGGGAAAAATAAAATCCAAAGATGCCGTTGTTTTACGTTTCCCACCTAAAATATCCAAGGTTGTTGGATCAAGCAGCGTCACCCCATAAACATCAAAACCTCTGATGCTACCAACGCCACCCAAAGAGTACCTACGATAAACGGGTACATCTGCACCACCATAACCTTGAATAGCAGCAGCACTCCAAGCAGCTCTTAATGTCCAAACATCCGATAACTCCATATAATTACTGCTGGAAATATCCAGCTCATAAAACTTTTGATCACCTGTTAAACCTGCATAACCCAAAGATACAGACTGTATTCCACCTTGCGATGGATATAAAACACGATTTCTCGTGTCATAGCTTAGCGATTGTGTGAATTCACCCGTAGCAAATGCGCCTATCTGCGATTTGATGGAAAGCGACACATCCGCAGGTTGGGTATTTGGTGCTAATTCTAATATCGTGTTGGTTACACGATAATTGACGGAATAACGTGCATATTCACTCAGTGCGAAACCCAAACCAACAGCTCCACCTTGAGAATCTTGTTTATACGCAACAAAAGATTGCGGATCTGTTTGGCTACGAAACAAACTGGCAGAAGCACTCACATCTTCACGTATAAAGTAAGGGTTAACCAAACCTATCGAATAGTTGTTTACAGCCCCGCCCACATCAGCACTGACATCAGCAGTATAACCACCACCAAAAAGATTCTTTTCTGAAATTTTACCCGTGAGCCCTGTACCATAGGTTTGTGAATAGGTGATACCCGCTGAAAAAGAGCCACTTTTTCCTTCTTCCACATCAAGATTAAGGTCAACCAGATTCGCTGTTTCTGTTTGCGT
>JAJFLD010000126.1 GCA_021772875.1 Ghiorsea sp.
AAACAACATCGCCAACAACGGCACCATAATGCCACCACCGCCAATGCCCAATAATCCAGCAAAAAAACCAACAACCAGCCCTAATCCCAAATAGGGAATTATCCATACCCACTCAACCATGTTTATCCCTATATGTTTTACTTATTGTACTACGCTCAGCCCACCTTAACGTGCCCCAATGACTCCAAGTCAGACTACTTTATGTTCAGCGCTTTTACATATTCGCTTTCTATATAACCATGAATCTTAACGCCGTTAATCAGAGCAAAAGGCACACCTCTTTGCGAATCTAGTCGCTTTTTCTTTAAAGCCGCAGCAGCGTTTTTTTCAATATCATAATCGGTAAAACGCACCTTGTTTTTGTGGAAAAATGCGCGTGCTTTCTTGCAATAAATACACCAACTGGTTGAATAAAGCTCAACACGATTTTTCACTAACCCTACTCCATCATTTTTTACAGCGCTAACACTGCCACCTATATTTTCTGGGTTAATCGTTGAAACCCTCACTTCATCTTCTACAGGTGGATTGTCAGAAAAGTATGTTGCCCCATTTTCATCTTTCCACTTATACAGTTGTGCGTCCGCCAACATTGTAAACAAAAACATCGAAATCAATACCATAACACATCGCAATAACATTGAACCCCCTCCTGCATCTATAACATATGCGCCAAACACACCCTTCACTTTAACAGCGCAATGAGCAAGCATGTTAAAGCAAGGTGTTGTTTTATGTTATCCCGTTGAAAACAACTATAGGCTAATGATTCGCCACTTTTACAGTGTGAACAAGATGTATCGCAGCATATATCCAACATACTCATGGAAAACATATTTTCTTTAAATGTCATATCCTGTTCATGATGCTAATATGCGCACATGAATCAGCGTATGACCATTACTATTGCCTTACTTTGTGGCGCAGCCATGCCCTTTGCTTTTGCCCCACACAATCTCATCGTGTTGGCATTACTAGGTTTGAGTGGTCTCTTGTATCTTATCATGCAACAACCCAAACATGCATTCAAACTGGGCTGGGCATTTGGTTTTGGCTGGTTTGGTTTTGGTGGCTGGTGGCTTGCCGATACCTTTCAAACCTATGGGCACTTGCCCTATATCGTAGGGCTTTTGGTTGTTGTTTTATTTGGCTTAGTGATGGGTTCTTTTATCGCTTTTTGGGCTTGGCTTGCCAGCAAGCTTAAACAAAAAGATACCGACTTATTTTGGCTTTTCCCGCTTATTGGTGTTTTAGAAGAATGGCTTCGTAGCTTTTTATTCACTGGCCTACCGTGGGCTGCTCTTGGCAATTTATTGTTAGAAACCCCTGCATCATCTTGGATAAGTATTTTTGGTAACTACGGTAGCACCCTGCTCCTTTTACTTGCAGTGAGCTCATTGGTTTTTTTGGCAACCACAACACATCGCAAACTCGCCGTTTTTGGTATCGCCGTTTGTTTATTAGCACTTATATTTTCACCCCACATTGAAGTACCATCGCAACCAACCCATCAAGCAGCATTGATTCAACCCAACACTGCCCAAGATCAAAAATGGGATGCCGATTATGCTCAAAAGATCATGTTTGGCTTGGCTAGACTCTCTGCCCAAGCAGGTGATGTGGACATCATCGTCTGGCCAGAAGCTGCCGTACCTATGTATTTATCGCGTACGCCAAACTGGAACGCATGGCTGACCGAGCAAATCAATACTTGGCATGCACCCGTTATTTTTGGCGGCATCAAACTCATCGACAACCCAAACAATAAACCTAAAAAATCGCAAAGTGTTCTCTTTTTAGCCCAACAAAATGAAGCCATACGGCCATTTGTTGGCAAACATCATCTTGTGCCTTTTGGTGAATATGTGCCGTCTTGGATACCATGGTTAAGCAAACTTGTGCCCGACATTGGCGACTTTGAACAAGCAACCGACAACGGTGTTTTAACCGTTGGTGAACAAAAGTTTGGTGCTCTTATTTGTTATGAATCTATTTTCTCGGATGAAGCCGCCGCAAGAATAGAACAAGGGGCCAATGTGCTCATCGTTGCCACCAATGATGCTTGGTATGGCAAAAGCCCAGCAACTTGGCAGCATACCCAAGCTGCACAAGTTCGTGCCATAGAAACGGGCCGTTATGTCTTGCGCGCTGCAAACACTGGCATTTCAGCAATCATTGCCCCTGACGGTACAATTCAAAAAACTATACCTTGGTGGCAGCCTGGTATTTTGATTGGTCGCTATCAGCCATTAACCCATATCACGCTTTACCAACGATGGGGAAACTTGCCCATTTTAATCTTAGCCTTTTCAGGGTTAGGTTTTGGGCTCATTCGTATGTACAGGAGTAAACCATGAATCAACAACGTGTATCCGTTTGGGGCGCAGGTTCATGGGGCACGGCTTTGGCTATGGTGCTTGCCAAACATGGGCGGCAAGTTGATTTGATTGCCCGCACCAAAGAGGCTGCGGATATCCTAAATAAAGATCGTGAAAACGCCCGTTATTTACAAGGCATGCCTTTCCCTGATTCCCTTCAGGCAATAGGGCAGGATGATGCACAATTACCCCAAATTTTAAACCAATCCTTTGCTACTGTTTTAGCCCTTCCCTGCTCTGCTGCTGAAACAGCTTTGATACAACTCAAAAACTACAACCACCCTGTCATTGCTGCTTGCAAAGGTATCAACCCTACCACTTTAGAACGTGTGGATGAATTGCTCATTCGTTTTATTGGAAAAGAGAGAACAACACTACTCTCTGGCCCATCCTTTGCCGCAGAAGTCGCATCTGGTAAACCTACAGCCATTACACTGGCTGCCAGCAACCTTGAGCTGGCAAAAGAGGTTTCCATCCTTTTTGATGATTGTAATTTTCGCGTGTATACCAGCAATGATTTAGTTGGCGTGGCATTAGGTGGTGCACTCAAAAACATCATCGCCATAGCTGCTGGCATCGCAGAAGGCATGAACTTAGGACACAATGCCATGGCAGCCCTTGTCACACGTGGTATCGCTGAAATATCACGCTTAACCGCCGCATGTGGTGGCCAAGCTGAAACCATGGCTGGATTATCTGGACTTGGGGATTTGCTTTTGACATGTACGGGTAGCTTATCTCGCAATCGCAAAATGGGCGTGGCTTTGGCATCAGGATTGAATGCCAAAGAAGCACGAAAATATGTTGGCCAAGTGGTTGAAGGCGAAAGAACAGCCGCGGCTGCAGTTCTACTCGCAGAAAAGTACAACATTGATATGCCTATCACCCAGACAGTGCATGCTGTTTTACAAGGTGAAACATCACCCAAGCAAGCTTTGAAATTATTACTAGAGCGCCCTGAGCGCCATGAATGATGCAGATTTATTTGCTCAACTTATGGGGCAAGTAGAGCCTTTAAACAAAGGAAAGACACGTGTATTAACACAAAAAACCAAAACCAAGCATGAAATTCTACGCAACTTGGAACAGCAAGAAACCACTCAACGGCAAGTTGCAAAAAACGAAAGTTTAAGTGTGCAGCGTACTGAGCCTTGGTTGCTTCGTGCCGATGGTGTTGCTTCTAAAGACATTAAAAAACTAGCCCAAAATAAGCTCAAACATGAACTCGACCTGCACGGTTTAAATCAAAAAGAAAGCGTCGCCGCACTCACTAATTTTTTTCACCATGCCTTGGTTGAAAACATCCGCCAAATCAGTGTCGTGCATGGAAAAGGCAATCACTCCCAAGGTAAATCCGTGCTCAAAGATACAACTTACCACTGGTTAGAATTTGGTGAATACGCAAGTCACATCCTAGCTGCTATTCCTGCCAGCCAAAGCAAAGGTGGTGCATGCAATATCCTATTGCGGAAAAACAATCCTTAGTTTGTCAAACGATGATGCTCGCAGCTTACTTACAAGTCTGATCCTGATAAGAAGCTAACGTGCTCACAGCTGCAAAACCAAGTGTTTCCGCCTTAGCAAGGTTTGTATGATCAACTTGATAAATATTAATAGCACCCGTAGCAGTGCCACAAACTGTTGGATGGGCAAGCCCATCTTGACCTTTCTGCGAACAAATCACAGCCACGCCAGCATTGCTTAGCTCTGCTGCCATCACTGTCACAGCAGTGCCTACGCTGCCGCACTGCACCGATCCATCATACTTAAATACTTTCACTGTTGTTGCAGAAGTTCCTCCGCAGCCAGAGCCAAGAACTGCAAGTGTTATTCCTATACCATAGAATAACTTCTTCATCTTTACTTCCCCTAATATAACTTTCACTTGTTAGAAGTTATATGAGTTGATGGATAATGAAACTACCAACTTGGCATCGGTTAATCCCAGATATAACCTTCCGAGGGTGAACTAGCCGAGGCAAAGGCACGTTTTTGCATACGGCCAGCAAGAAAGGCTTTACGGCCACCACGCACGGCATCACGCATGGCTTCTGCCATCAAACATTCGTTTTTAGCTTCGGCAATGGCGGTGTTAATCAACACCGCGTCGGCACCCAATTCCATAGATTTGGCTGCATCAGAAGCAGTGCCAATGCCCGCATCAACCACAATCGGTACATTGGCACGTTCTTTAATCACACGGATATTAAAAGGATTGGCAAGGCCACGCCCTGAACCAATAGGATTACCCAATGGCATCACTGCCACACAACCAATTTCTTCCAAGCGTGTTGCCACAATCGGATCATCATTGGTATATACCATCACTTGAAACCCTTCTTTCACCAACACTTCTGCGGCTTTAATGGTTTCAACAACATTAGGATACAAGGTTTGTGTATCACCCAACACTTCCAATTTTACCAAATCCCAGCCGCCTGCTTCCCTAGCGAGCCTAAGGGTGCGAATAGCGTCTTCAGCATTAAAACAACCCGCCGTGTTAGGCAGAATAGTGTATTTTTTAGGGTCGATATAATCGAGTAGGTTTTCTTTGTCTGCTTCGGTAATATTCACGCGACGCACAGCAACCGTAATCATTTCGGCATCAGCTGCTTCTGTTGCCAACTTGGTCGTCTCAAAATCTTTGTATTTGCCTGAGCCTACAATCAAACGTGATGTAAATTCATAACTTCCTACTTTAAACATGTCCTTGCTCATTCCATAGACTCCTTTAGCCGCCACCGATCATATGCACAATTTCGATGCGATTGCCTTCTTTTAAGGCTGTTGTTGCATAGGCACTTTTTGCTACAACTTCGAGATCACACTCTACGGCGAGCATGCGCGTCTCCAAACCAAGCTCAGCAATCAATTGGGCAACTGTTGTTGCTGCAATTTCCTTTTCTTCACCGTTGAGTTGGATTTTCATAAAAATGCCTTTTTTAATCAATTTTTATCATTTTTTTGCCCAAATAAGTTAAAAAAAGCCATAATGTCACAAAACATCATTTGACCCTTATTTGTTTCGCAGGTAATGTGAGCCGCATGTTAGCAGCTTCTACAGAGAATATGGAAGGGCTAGGTTCGCCTAATGCCTCCTCTAAAAACCCCGATGCGCCAAAGCCGCGCATTTGGTTGGGTGTGAAAGCTGGTTTGAAAGAAGCCAAAAGTGCCATTGACAACAAAAATTTAACTTTAGCCGAACAACTTTTACGCGAAATTTTAGAGTTTGCTCCAGCTGAACCTGAGCCATGGCATATTCTTGCTGCCATTCTCAATAAACATGGGCAACTTGATGAAGCTAGAGAATGTTTAAAACGCACCTTAAAAATTCAAGCAACCAACATTGAGCTGCAATCTGATTTACCTGTTTCTAAACGCATGGCAAAACTTTTGTGGGCGCAAGAAGACAATGTAGCAGCGCTTAATATGCTGGCCGAGCTACTACTCAATTTACCCGAAGATACAGAACTACAAGCATTACAACAAACATGGACATCCACCTCATGAACAACCTTCACATTCAAGTGATACACGGACCAAACCTCAACCTATTGGGCTCACGAGAACCAACCCATTACGGTGTGCAAACCCTCGCCGACATCAATGAAGAGCTCGTAGTTTTAGGCGACAAACTGGGCGTGCGTATCACCTCCTTCCAAAGCAACCATGAAGGTGAGTTGGTTGAGAAAATACAACATGCTGAAGCAGATGGTATCATCATCAATCCAGCGGCATACACGCATACCAGCATTGCTATTCGTGATGCTTTGCTGGCCATCAAACTGCCTTTCATTGAAGTACATTTATCTAACGTTCACCGCCGAGAAGAATTTCGCCATAAATCTATGCTTGTTGATGTTGCAACAGGTGTAATTGCTGGCTTTGGCACACAATCTTATGCGCTTGCTTTGCGTGGTTTACATCACCACCTAACAAGCAAAAAATAAATACAATTATCATATCTTAAAAGGGGATATATATGGACATTTCAGAAATTCGCAAACTCATTCGTTTAGTACAAAGCAGTGATGTCACAGAAATCGAAGTCACAGAAGGTGAAAGCACTGTGCGCATCTCACGCCAAAGCATGGCTGCTCCAGCTATGGCTGCACCTACGCAACAAATGTTTGCCGCACCTGCTGCACCAACAGTTGCGCCAACATTCCCAGGCGCCATAACAGAAGCTCCTGCAGATGAAGAAAGCGAGCATGTGTTTAAGTCGCCTATGGTTGGCACATTTTACGCCGCATCTTCTCCAGATGATGCGCCTTTTGTATCTGTAGGTACCGTTGTCAAAGCAGGGGATGTGCTTTGTATTGTTGAAGCCATGAAGCTGATGAATGAAATCGAAGCTGAATATGATGGCGTTGTTGAAAAAGTCTTCGTCAAAAACGCGCAGCCTCTTGAGTATGGTCAACCTATTTTCATCATCACTCCGGCTTAAGGGGTAATCACTATGTTTCACAAAGTATTGGTTGCCAACCGTGGTGAAATCGCGGTTCGTATTATTCGCGCTTGTAAAGAATTAGGCATTGAGACGGTTGCTGTGTACTCAGAAGCCGATAAAGATGCTATGCATACACGCCTAGCAGATACATCAGTATGTATTGGCCCAGCTGTCAGCACGCTTTCTTATCTTAATATCCCAGCCATCATGGCAGCAGCAGCACTCACTGATGCCCAAGCCATTCATCCTGGTTATGGTTTTTTGGCTGAAAATGCTGAATTTGCTGAGATTGTAATTGAATCAGGTTACACATGGATTGGTCCCACACCGCAATCTATGCGCGTTATGGGCGATAAGGTTAAAGCCAAACAACGTATGCGCGAAGCTGGTGTACCTTTGGTATATGGTTCTGAAGGCGCTGTGCGCACTGTTGAAGAAGCTAAAAAAGTAGCCAAAGATTCAGGCTTTCCACTTATCATTAAAGCAGCATCTGGTGGTGGTGGCCGCGGCATGAAAATCGTGCATTCTGAACCTGCCTTACCTTCTGCATTTAGCTTATGTCAATCTGAAGCTGGCACTGTATTTGGTGATGACACTGTGTTCATTGAACAATTTTTGGAAGAACCTCGCCATATTGAAGTGCAAGTGCTTGGAGATGGGCATGGTAATATCATTCATTTGTTTGAACGTGAATGCTCGATTCAGCGCAACAATCAAAAAGTTTTAGAAGAAGCACCAAGCCCTTCAATTAGCGAAGAAACACGGCAGAAGATATGTGCTGCTGGTGTTGCTGCCGCTGCAGCTGTCAATTATGTCGGCGCAGGCACAGTTGAGTTTTTGCTCAACCCTGATCAATCCTTCTATTTCATGGAAATGAATACCCGTATTCAGGTAGAACATCCTGTGACAGAATGGATTACAGGCGTTGATTTGATTGAATGGCAACTGCGTGTTGCCGCAGGCGAAAAGCTGGCCTTCACACAAAATGATATCAAAATCAAAGGGCATGCGATTGAATGCAGGATTAATGCCGAGCATCCATTTAAATTCACTCCATCACCTGGTAAAATCACACTTTACCATGCCCCTGGTGGCCGCAGTGTGCGCGTGGATTCTGCTGTTTACACAGGCTACAGTATTCCACCCCATTATGATTCTATGATTGCAAAAATCATCACCCATGCCCGTGATCGACAAAAATGTATTCGCAGAATGCAGCGTGCAATTGATGAGTTGGCGATTATTGGTATCACCACCAATCAAGAATTACACAAACGTTTGTTGGCCAACCCTGCATTCCAAGCTGGTGATTTTAATATTCATTTCTTGGAGCGCTGGCTCAAACAAATCACCACTTAAAACCTTTCACCAGCTATTGCGCTGAAGAAACTAAAAAGGGCTGCACCGTAAGGCAGCCCTTTTTTTATGTTTCACACTTTGAAGTAAACCCTAACTCTTTTCTTGAATCACTTTCAGGAAGGCCTCACCAAAACGTTCAAACTTCACTTTGCCTACCCCACTCACTTCAAGCATAGATGTTTCATTTGTGGGTTTGAGCTGCGCCATGCCTACAAGTGTAGCATCACCAAACACAATATAAGGTGGTACATCCAAATCATCGGCAAGCTGTTTGCGCAAAACACGCAACTTCTCAAACAAGGTTTCATCATAAGGTAAATCAAAATGTTTACCCTTTCGTGTTTTATCTTTTTTCTTCGGTTTGGGTCGTGGTTTGGCCAATTCTAATTCAAGCTTGCCTTGCAACAAAGGCCGTGCGCTTGCGGTAAGTTTTAATACTGAATAATTGGCAATATCTTGTTCAAGGAAACCACGATGAATCAATTGCCTAAAAATTGCCGACCACTCATCTTGTGATTTATCTGCACCAATGCCAAAAGTAGAAAGCTTGTCATGCCTACTGCTTTTGATGCGTTCATTCTCCACGCCTCTAAGCACATCCACCACATATTTCACGCCATAACCACGTTCTAACCTGTATACGCATGATAAAGCCTTCTGTGCATCCACCTTGGCATCATACACTTCTGGAGGATTCAGGCAGATATCGCAGTTGCCGCAGTCTTGTTCAAGTTGCTCATCAAAATAATTTAACAGCACCTTGCGTCTGCACGTCGTGGCTTCTGAAAAACCAATCATGGCATTGAGTTTATGGCTCTCAATGCGCCGCTGCGCTTCATTGGCAACTTGCTCGATAAAACGACGCGACGTGACCATATCTTGCGCACCAGACAGCAACAACGCTTCAGCTTGCAAACCATCTCGCCCTGCCCGCCCTGTCTCTTGATAATACCCCTCGATGTTTTTGGGTAAATCATAATGCACCACAAACCGAACATTGGGTTTATCAATGCCCATCCCAAATGCGACAGTGGCAACCACCACCTGAATCTCATCCCGCAAAAATGCTTCTTGCACATCCCCACGCACATCTGCTGCAAACCCTGCATGATACGCCGCTGCTTTCACGCCTGCATTAATCAACTTTTGCGCCACTTCTTCCACCCGTTTACGGCTTAATGCATACACAATGCCAGCCTCATTGGCGTGTTTGTCCATAAATGATGTTAATTGTTGAAAAGGCTGATTTTTCTCTAACACTGTATAGCGAATATTCGGCCGATCAAAGCTGCTGATATGTTTAGCGCCATGATGCAGGCCAAGCACCTTGATAATATCATCACGTGTTTGCGTATCCGCGGTAGCCGTGAGCGCAATCAAAGGCACGTGCGGAAAATGTTGTCTCAATTGACTCAATCGCTGATATTCAGGCCTGAAATCATGACCCCACTGCGAAACACAATGGGCTTCATCAATAGCAAACAAAGCAATATCAACATCGGTCAAACGTTGCAAAAAATCTTCGCTCATCAAACGTTCTGGCGCGATATACAGCAAATCAAGCTCGTGGTTATGCAGCTTGGCCAACACCATTTTTGCCTGTGTTGTGCCCAGCGAGGAATTGTAAAATTCAGCTTTCACACCATTGGCATTTAAAGCATCTACTTGATCTTTCATCAATGAAATCAAAGGTGAAACTACAATCGCCACCCCATCTCGAATCAAAGCAGGAACCTGATAACACAGCGATTTACCACCACCTGTTGGCATCAAAACAAAACTATCCAAACCATCAATCAAATCAGAAATAATTGCTTGCTGGTTCAAGCGAAACGATGGGTAACCAAAGGTGTTTTGTAGCACTTCTAACGACTTGTTCATGGCTTTCCCCTCTTTAAAAACACAACTATACACAAACACGATTCTAGTTTATATTCACACATTCACAATGCCGCAGCATAGCGTTAGACCGATGTAATCTTTTTCATCATCTCTGATTTTAGGAGCCCTTAGTATGCCAATATCCCAGCTTTTTCGGCTTGCACTTATTACATTTTTTTTATCTTTCCTGCTTCTTCCTCTTTCCAGCTCTGCCGCGGATGAACCAAGCAAAGCTCAAACAAAATCATTAAGCATCATGGAAAAACATAGCATTGCTATTATCGATACGCTTTTGGCCAAAGATGCAAAACAATCGCGCTTTCATTACGAAAAACTGCGTGAGCAAATCAGTGAGCTTCAGCTGGCAGCAGCCCTACCTCCGAAAAATGAAAAATTTTCTCGTGAACTGATGATGGCATACTCATTAATCCGCATTATTAACATTGAGATCAAAAATGAAATCTGGATAGAAGGTGCGATTGCAGCCAATCAATTAAGTGGCTTGATTATCCAAAACTCTCACTTTGCAACCTTCCTAAAACGCGACCTCAAATGGCTTGATTATCAAGGGCGTGAAATTAAACTTTTACTCTTAGAAGACCCCGTTGCCAATGCAGACTTACTTGGGCTACGCAAAACCATCATGGAAAACGCATGGATTCGCGTGCGTACCGAATTGATTCAATCCTTCAAAAACAAACCACTTGTTCTGCAAGGCAACGAGCTTATCAATACCATCAACACATCCAAAGACCCCAACAAAGCAGCCGAAGCAACCACCCAATGGTTAATATTTGTCAATGCTCTCGAAAGCAAAATCAACATGCCACGCAAATAATCTTAATAACATCACTTTCCAGTGTGGTTTAAAGCTATTTTAACTGCTTAAACGCCACACTTAAAAACGTCTTACTCGCCTAAAGCGTCCGTGGTTAGCGCCGTGTCTTGACGTACTGGTCTTAAGCTTGGTTTCGCTAAAATTTCCAAATAAAATGATACCAATGCTTCTGCTTCTGCGGCATTGATAGCTTGACCAATTTCAGCCAAACCAATCACCTTGGCTTCTTCCCCTGTAGGGCCAAATTTACAATCAAAGTCCCATTCATCAAAACCTTCAGGCAAAGCCTTACCACGTTCACGTTTAAGGTATTTTTTTACCTCATTACGCA